>CAMJGU010000013.1 GCA_946405325.1 uncultured Clostridia bacterium
CCCGCCTCGGCGCAGACCGCCTCCGCCGCCTCCGCGATCATGCGGCGCGGCACGGAATTGATTGCCGCCGCGCCGATGGGCTGATCCAGCCCCGGCTTCGTCACGCGCCCGACGCCCTCACCGCCGTCCACGGCGATGCCCGCCGCCGTTTTTTGCACCGTGGCGCAGATCAGGCAGCCGTCGGTCACGTCGGGGTCGTCCCCCGCGTCCTTGCGCACGGCGGCGATCGCCGCGCCACCCACGCGCTCGCAGCGCGCAAGCGGCACAGAAACCGCCGTCCCGTTCGGCGTCACGAGCCGCGCGGTCTCCGGTGCCTCGCCCGTCAGCAGCAAGCTCGCGGCGGCGGACGCCGCCAGCGCCGCGCAGGTGCCGGTGGTAATGCCGCGCCGCAGCAGCTTCTGTCCGCTGCGGATATAGCCGCCGCGCTTGGCGAGCGCCGCGATCTCCGGATAGCGCGCCAAAATTTTGTCGTAGTTCTCCCGCCGGTGCGGGAAAGCGCAGTCGATGCAGCTTTTGCTGCCCTTTTCCGTATAGTGATAGTTCCCGCCGCATTGCTCGCCCAGCGCGTAGAGCGGGCAGTAGCAGAACAGGCAGTTGAACTCCTCCTCCGCCACGCCGCCGTGACAGGGGAACTTTTCGCAAGCGCGGTTTTGGAAAAAGGCGTATGCCTTCTCGTTTCTTTTCCGTCCGGAAAAGCCCGCGTACGCGCCGCGCGGCAAGTCGTAGAGCGTTTCGATGTTCTCGTCGGTCAGCACCGCCTCCGGCGCGCCGGCGCACTGCACCGCGCCGTCCTTGACGCAGACCACGGTATCCGCCGCGCGCCGCGCCAGCGCCAGCTCGTGGAGCGTCATCACCACCGCGAGGTTTTGTTTGTGACTCAGCTTCTCCAGAATGTCCAACAGCTCCAACTGATAGCGAATGTCGAGGTATGCCGTCGGCTCGTCCAGCACCAGCACCTCCGGTTCCTGACACAGCGCGCGGGCGAGCAGCACGCGCTGGCGCTGCCCATCGCTGAGCGCGCCGAAGTCCCGCTCCGCGAGGTCTTCGATGTGCAGCCGCTTAAGCGACGCCTCCGTCACCGCGCGGTCATGCTCGGAGAGCATCCCCAGCGTCCCCGTGTAGGGATAGCGCCCGAGGCTCACCACGTCGCGCACGGTCAGCCGGTCGGTGCGCAGGTGCTCGGTGGTGAGGATGGAGAGCTTTTGCGCCAGCTCGTTCGGTGTCAGCGTCTCCATAGGCTTCTCGCCCAAAAACACCGTTCCCGCCAAGGGCGCAAGCTGCCGCGAGATCGCCTTGAGCAGCGTGGACTTGCCCGCGCCGTTGGGGCCGATCAGCGTCACGATCTCCCCCGCGCGGACGGCAAAGCTCACGTCGCGCACCACGGCGCGGCCGCCATAGCCCGCGGACAGATCGCGGGCGTGCAGCAAAATCTCGTTCATGGCCGCGCCTCCTTTTTGCGGGATAAGAGCATCCACACCACCACCGGCGCGCCGAAGATGGCGGTCACCGAGCCGATGGCAAGCTCCGTCGGCGCGAACACCGTCCGCGCGATCAGATCGCAGCCGAGGCAGAACACCGCCCCGCCCAGAAAGCAGGACGGCACCATGACGATGGGCTTCGCCGTGCCCAGCAGCCGCCGCATCAGGTGCGGCACCGCCACGCCCACGAAGGACACCGGCCCGGCGAACGCCGTCACGCAGGCGGAGAGCACGCTCGAGAGCAGGATCAGCTGCCAGCGGAACGAGCGCAGCGAGACGCCCATGTTCCGCGCGTAGCTCTCGCCGAGCTGATAGGCGCTCATGGGCTTGGTGAGCAGCACGCTCCACACAAGTCCCGCGCCCACGATGGGCGCGATGACGCGCAGGTTCGCCCAGCTGATGCCCGAAAAGCTGCCAAGCGACCACGAGCGCAGGTTCACGATGTTGGAATCGTCCGCGAACGTCACCACCAGATCGGTGACCGCGGAGCAGAGATAGCCCACCATCACGCCGCAGACCACCAGCAGCGACATCTGACGCACCCGTCCGGAGATGAGCAGAATGACCCCCATCACCAGAAGCGAGCCGACGAACGCCGCGCCGTAGAGCCCCGCGGAGCCGACGGTGACGCCGCGGGAGAGCAGCAGCACCATGGTGAGCGCCACGGTCAGCTTTGCGCCCGACGACACGCCGAGGACGAACGGCCCCGCGATGGGGTTCGCGAAGAACGTTTGCAGCAGAAAGCCGGACACCGCCAGCGCGCCGCCCAGCAGCGCCGCGGACAGCATCCGCCGCAGCCGCAGATCGACGATCCGCGCGGCGTAGCCCTCCGCGCCCCGCAGCGAGACGCTGCCCACCGCAAGGCTCATGGCGCCCAACGCCAAAAGCAAAAGGGCGAGCAGCGCAAAGGCAAGCGCATAGCGCGTCTGTCGTTTCACGGCTGTTCACCCCTTTGTATGGTTTTCTCTCAATTATACCAATTTGCGGAGATAGGTCAACTCCGCCCCCTCCGCGCCGGTCAGCACGGCGTGGAAATCCGCGATCATGCCGCCGACGGCGGAGGTCTCCTGAAAGAGATTCTTCTCCGTCACCCAGACGTTGCCGCTTTGCACCGCCTTGAAGTCCGCGAACATATCGTTCTCCGCGAGCAGCTGCGCGAGGGAGTCCATGGGATAGATCGTGCTGTTGTAGATCAGCACGTCTGCGTCCCTCGCCCCGGCGTAAAACGCCTCGAACTGCATATTGATGGTGGAGAGATTGCTGTCCTCCCCCTCCAGCTCCGCCGGAACGTACACGCCGCCCGCGAGGGCGATCATTTTCGAAACGTAATCGCCCGGACGGCGCACGTTGACGTAGCCGTTGGGGCTTACATAGAACACCGCCGCGGTCTTGCCCGTGCTCCCGGCGGCGAGAATGTCCGACAGCGCGGCGGTCTGGGCGTCGAAGTACGCCTCCGCCTCCGCTTCCCTGCCCACCAGCAGGCCGTAGAGCTTGATCCACTCCAGCCGCCCCAGCGGATGGCTCTCGTAGCTCGAGCGCTCAATCATCGTGGGGATGCCCAGCGCCTCCAGCTGCTCCCGCGTGGCGGGGCTGTGGAGGATCATCGTGTTCTCCACAGCGAACGAGCAGCCCTCGGCGAGCAGCAGCTCATAGTCCGGCGCGCGATACTTGCCCGCGTACAGGATCGTCCCCGCCTCCATGGCGCCCGCCACCTCGGGCAGGCTCCAATCCGCCGCCGCGGTGCCGGTGAAGCGCACCGCGTCCAGCGCGTCCAGCTTGCAAAGCGGGTCCATCGCCGACGAGGACGCGAGATAGATGTGATCGAGCGGCGTGTGCAGCACCGTCGCGTCCGCGATCTCGAGCGCTTCCGCGCCCTCGGGAACAAGAAGATACCGTTCCTCCCCCGCGATGGTCACCAGCGCCGCGTCGCCGTAATAGTCCACGGTGAACTGCTCGGCGTAGGCAAGCGCCATGCTGCCGGTCGGCTGCGTCGCATCCGTCGGCGGCTCCGCCGTATTCTGTGCGCAGCCCGTCAGCAGCAGCGCACAGAGCAGCGCGGCGAGCAACCGCCTTACCATTGGTGTACCTGAAGCGTCGCGGAGTCGAAGGTCAGCGTGTAGTCGATCTCATAGGGCTTGCTCATGGCGGTGGTGTCCGCGACGACCGCGAGCGGGCGGTCAAACGCCGCGACGGGAATGGTGAACACGGAATGACCGTTGCCGATCTCCGCGTCATAGCGCACGCCGTCCACCAGCATGTAGTCGTAGTTGGCGCTGCTCCACGTGATCTGCGCCGTCACCGCGCCGTCCTTCACCAGCAGGAACGCCTGCTCGTCCACGCTCGCCTTGCCGCTGCCGCCGCCGAGCGTCACCGCGCAAACATACGGCCCGTCGGCAAGACCGAGCACGCCCGCGGTCACGGCCTCGCCGTCGGCAAAAGCCGCCGCGGGCAGAGAGTCGCTGCGGAACACCAGCGTGCGGTCGTACCACAGCTCCTTGCTGCGGCTCCACGCCGCGCAGGGCATGGGCTGGTCGAGTGCCGCGAGCGGCAGCACGAACGTGCCGACGCCGTTTTCCAGCACAGGTGCGATATAGTCCGCCGCGGACGCGGCGGCGGCCTGCTCAGCGGTGCCGGGATACAGATAGCCATAGCTGTCGCTGCTCATGATGAGCTTTGCCGTCATCGCGTCGCCGCCGACGGTCAGCTCGCAGTCCGCGATCTTGAACATGGACGAGCTGCTGTCCACCTTGATGTTGTACACGCCGTCGACGAGCGCGGACGCGAAAACGGGCGTCATGCCCTCACTCCCCACGTTCTCCACCGTCGTCATCTGGGACGCGTCCGCCACGGCGGAGGTGTCGTCCAGCGAGACGATCGCCTCCTTCGCGTGCGCGACGTAGAGCTGTTGGATCGCCTCGACGCTGCCGAGGCCCTCGAGGACGCACTCGACCTCATAGCCCGCCGCCTCGAAGATGCTCTTCCAGCTGTCCTCGTCGTCGCCCGCCATGTCGTTGTTGGCGTGGTCGCCCGCGACCACCATCAGCGGGCGCAGCACGGCGCGCTTGTAATTGCCCATCCGCACCGCCGCGAGCACGTCCTCCACGGAGGGGAACGCCTCGACCGTGCCGATGAAGTAGTTATCCAGTCCCTCGGCGTCCAGAATGCCCTGCATCTGTTCGTACACGCGGTTGGACTCCGCCTCGGTGCCGTGACCCATGAGCACGATGGCGGTCTCGCCGTCGTCGTATCCCGCCATCGCATCCGCGACGGCGGCGGCAACGGCGTGGAAATCCTCATCGGTGGACAGCAGCGGCGCGCCGATCTCGACGCGCTCAAAAGCGTCGGCGTACCGCGCCAGCTCCTCCGCCAGATCGTGGTACTCGTAGCCGTCCATCAGGTGCGTCGGCTGCACGACAAGCTGCTTCACGCCGTTGTTGACCGCGCGCTCCAGCGCCTCGGTCACGTTGTCGATGATCTCGCCGTCGCGGTTTTTCACATGGTCAATGATGATCTGGCTCGTGAACGCGCGGCGGACGCTCCAATCGGGGAACGCCTCCGCCAGCGCATCCTCGATCGCGCCGATGGTCTCGCGGCGGCTGTTGTTGTAGCTGGTGCCGAAGCTCACCACCAGCAGCTCCTTATCGCCGATCCCGTCCTGATTGCGGGGGTCATCCAGCGACGCGTCGCCGGTGGTATAGTCCTCGTCCTCCTCTGTCTCCTGCGCGGCGATCTCCGTCTCTTTGCCGCCGCAGGCGGTCAATACGCCGCAGAGCATCGTCAGCGCCAGCAGTACGGCCAGTCCCTTTTTCATGTCCTATCACCCTTTCAAAAAAATCCGTCTGCCGAAGCAGACGGACATACGCACAGCAAAGCTCAGCCGATGGCTCGGCTCAGCTCTTTGGACGCGGTTTCCGGTTCCGGCAGAAACGCCGACAGTCTCAGGTATTCTGACTCATCCGCTCACGCGGCATCACAGTGACCGACTCGCGGGGCTTCGCACCCCATTCCCCCTGCCGCCCGAAGCGGCGAGACCTGTCGTTATTCGGTTCGCACCAATTTATAGCACAATTTCCGGCAAAATGCAACCGTTTATGCCGGATTGACGTGGATCATAATGTGCTTGACCTGTGGAAACGCCGCCTCCACGTCGTTGTGCACTCCCTCGGCAATGGCGTGGGCGTCGATAAGCGGCAGCTGCCCATCCACGGAGATCTCCAGCTCGATGTAGACGCGGTTGCCGAACTCGCGGGTGCGCAGTAGGTCGATGTGCTCCACGCCGTCGTGACCCATGACGCAGCCGCGGATCGCGCGCTCCGTCGCCTCATCGCAGCTGTGATCCACCATCTTGTCCACCGCGTCGCGGAAGATGTCGATCGCCGCCTTGCCGATGAACACGCAGATCACCACGCTCGAGAGCGGGTCGAGAATGGGATAGCCCAGCCGCGCCCCGGCGATGCCCAGCAGAGCGCCCACCGAGGACAGCGCGTCGCTGCGGTGGTGCCACGCGTCCGCCATCAGTGCCTCGGAATCGAGCTGCCGCGCGTAGTGGCGGGTGTACCAGAACATGCCCTCCTTGACCGCGATGGACAGCACCGCGGCGAGAAGCGCCGCGACGCCCGGCACGGGCAGTTCTTCCCGATGTAAGATCTTTTCAATGCCGCTCCAGCCGACGAGCAGCCCCGTCCCCATCAGGATAGCCGAGAGCACGATAGCGGCGACGCACTCCATGCGCTCGTGTCCGTAGGGGTGCTCGCGGTCGGACGCCTTTTCCGACGCCTTGACGCCGATCATCACGATGACGGTGCTCACCACGTCCGACGCGGAGTGAATGGCGTCGGACACCATGGCGCCGGAGCGGGCGAGCACGCCCGCGAGCAGCTTGATGATACTCAGCAGCACGTTCGCGGCGATGCTCCGCCGCGAGACGCGCATGGTGAGCTGTGTGCGGTTTTCCATGTGGCTCCTCCTATCATACTAATATGCGGCTAAAACAAGACATTCCTTGCGGCATATTAGTATAAAACAAAAACACCCGCGGAACGCTCTGTCCCGTAGATGTTGTCTACTGTCACCATCGTGACCCGGCTCCCAAGGGCCTGCTCAGTTGTTATAGTGCCAGTATACAAACCCAAAGCGCGGAAGTCAATCGAAATCGTGCGAAACCCACAAGCTTTTCCGGGCGCGAAAAAAACGCTTGACTTTATCGCTTTTATGCGCTAAACTTCATTCCGTTAAAGCTGTAAAGCATAAAAGTGCTTGACAGAAAGAAAGGATTGGTTTGATATGGTTCTCAAGGTGCTTATGCTGCTGGTGTTCTTCGGCGTAATGATCGGCATCGGCCTCTATTGCCGCCGCAACGCCACCGACGTCAACGGCTTCGTCCTCGGCGGACGCAGCGTCGGCCCGTGGCTGACGGCGTTTGCCTACGGCACCTCCTATTTCTCCGCGGTCATCTTCGTCGGCTACGCCGGACAGTTCGGCTGGAAGTACGGCATTGCCTCCACGTGGGTCGGCATCGGCAACGCGCTGATCGGCTCACTGATGGCGTGGGGCATTCTCGGCCGCCGCACGCGCATCATGACGCAGCATCTCACGAGCGCCACCATGCCGGAGTTCTTCGGCAAGCGCTTCGGGAGCAAGTCGCTCAAGATCGCGGCAAGCGCGATCATCTTCATCTTCCTCATCCCCTACACCGCCTCGCTCTACAACGGCCTGAGCCGTCTGTTCGGCATGGCGTTCCACATCGACTACTCCGTCTGCGTCATCGTCATGGCAGTGCTGACCGGCGTGTACGTCATCGCCGGCGGCTACATGGCGACCGCCATCAACGACTTTATTCAGGGCATCATCATGATCTTCGGCATCATCGCCGTCATCGGCGCGGTGCTGAAGTCCCAAGGCGGCTTCCTCGCGGCGCTGGACGGTCTCGCGTCGATCAGCGATCCGCTGGTCTCCGACGCGCCGGGCGTGTTCAACTCCTTCTTCGGCCCCGACCCGCTGAACCTGCTCGGCGTCGTGATCCTCACCTCGCTCGGCACGTGGGGACTGCCCCAGATGGTGCAGAAGTTCTACGCCATCAAGAATGAGGCGCAGGTCAACAAGGGCATGATCATCTCCACCGTGTTCGCGTTCATCGTCGCGGGCGGGTGCTACTTCCTCGGCGGCTTCGGGCGGCTCTTCACTGAGAAGCTCAACCCCGCGAACGGCGTGCCCTCCGGCGGCTACGACGCGGTGATCCCCACCATGCTCTCCGGGCTCCCCGATATTCTGATCGCGGTGGTCGTGATCCTCGTGCTCTCCGCGTCCATGTCCACGCTTTCCTCGCTGGTGCTGACCTCCAGCTCCACGCTGACGCTGGATCTTTTGAAGGACAACGTCATTAAGGATATGGACGAGAAGAAGCAGGTCTCCATCATGCGCGCGCTGATTGTGGTGTTCATCGCGATCTCCGTGGTGCTGGCCATCATCCAGTACAAGTCCTCCGTCACCTTCATCGCGCAGCTCATGGGCGTGAGCTGGGGCGCGCTCGCAGGCGCGTTCCTCGCGCCGTTCCTCTATGGCCTGTACTGGAAGCGCGCCACCAAGGCGGCGTGCTGGGTGAGCTTCGTATTCTCCAGCGTGGTGATGGTCGCGAACATCTTCCTGCGCGCGAGCTTTCCGAAGCTGCTCCAGTCCCCCATCAACGCCGGCGCGTTCTGTATGCTCGCGGGTCTGGTCATCGTGCCGCTGGTGAGCGCCCTCACCGCGCCCCCGGAAGAAGCATTGGTCGACGACGCGTTCTCCTGCTACGAAAAGCGCGTCATGGTGCGCCAGACCGAAGCGCTGGGTGACGCGGAATGATCGTCGACATCCACACCCATACCTTTCCCGACAAAATCGCCGTGCGGACGGTGGAAAAGCTGCAAAGCATGTCTCACACCCATCCGTTCACCGACGGCACCGTACAATCGCTGCGCGCGGCGATGGCAACGGCGGGCGTCGACCGCTCCGTGGTCGTGCCTGTCGCCACCAACGCCCGGCAGGTACCCCACGTCAACGACGCGTCCATCGCGCTCAATGAGCAGGGTGACGTGCTGTCGTTCGGCTGCATGCATCCGGATTTCGACGGCTGGAAGATGGAACTATCCCGGCTGGCGGACAGCGGACTCCGCGGCATCAAGCTGCACCCCGTGTATCAGGAGGTCAATTTCGACGATCCGCGATTCCTGCGCATCCTCGACCGCTGTGCAGAGGTGGGCTTACTCGTGCTGACCCACGCGGGGCGTGACGTGGGCTTTCCCGACGCCGCCGACTATGTCTCGCCGCAGCGCATCGCAAGCGCCGTGCATCAGACCGACGGCGTAACGCTGATCTGCGCACACATGGGCGGTTGGCGGCAATGGAATGACGTGGAGCGGCTGTTGCCGGAAACCGGCGTATACATCGACACCTCGTTTTCCCTTGGCGCAATGACCTCCAACGGCGACGGATACTATCCGACGCCGGAGAGCCTGCAGCTGCTGGGCGGCGAGCAGTTCGTCCGCATCGTGCGCGCCTTCGGCGCGGAGCGGGTGCTGTTCGGCACGGATTCGCCGTGGGGCGAGCAGGCGGAGAGCCTGCAAAGGCTGCGCGCCCTGCCGCTCACCGACGAGGAGCTGACCGCCATTCTCGGCGGAAACGCCCAAACGCTGCTCGGTCTGTAAACACTATTTGCGCGCAAAAAAACCGCCCCGAAATCGGGGCGGTTTTTCTCCGCGTTTTGGGTGCCTATTATCCGCCGAAGTAGGGTTTCAAGTGCATGTCGAGATACAGCACATGGTTCTCGAGGTGATGATGGACGTCATAGATCTGGTAGACATTTGTGTCGACCTTGAAGATATCGCCCTCCACGGGGGTCTTCTCCATCTCGTTGAACACAAATGTGGGCCGGTGCGGCGAGTCATCGAGGAACACTCTGTACATAATGCTACTCCTTTCCTGTGACGGTTGGTAGGTACAAGACCCGGAACGCGGACCGGGGTCTTTACAGATTTGCCATCTCGTCCGGCTCGACGAGCCGGATCCCCTTTGCCGTCAGCGCGGCGGACGCCTTCGCGTCGTCGGCGACGCGGAAGATCATGTAGGCGGCGTTCTCCCGGCCGCCGAGGAACGCGTACATGTACTCGATGTTCACCTGCGCGTCGGCGAGCACCTGCAAGATGCTGTCAAGCCCGCCCGGCGTGTCGGACAGCGCGACGCCGATGACCGGCGTGATGCTGTGGACGAAGCCCGCCTCCTTGAGCACCGCCGCGGTCTTGTCCACGTCGTCCACGATGATGCGGGCGATGCCGAAGTCGCTGGTCTCCGCCAGCGAGAACGCTCGCATGTCGATCCTGCTCTCCGCCAGCACGGCGGTGAGCGCCTTGAGGGAACCGGGTTTATTCTCCAGAAATACGGAAATCTGCTTCACACTCATTGCAATGCACCTCCTCAAATCTTACGCTTGTCGATGACGCGGACGGCCTTGCCCTCGCTGCGCACGATGGACTTCGGCGCGACCAGCGTGACCTTGGCGGCGAGACCCAGCATGGAGCGCAGGCCCTCGACGATCTTCTTCTGCCGCGCGGCGATCTCGCCCATGTTGTCGGTGAACATCTCCGGCGTCATCTCCACCTGCACGTCCAGCGTGTCGGTGTGGTTGACGCGGTCGACGATGATCTGGTAGTTCGCGCCGTAACCGAGGTTCAGCAGCACGGTCTCGATCTGGGACGGGAACACGTTCACGCCGCGGATGATGAGCATATCGTCGG
>CAMJGU010000014.1 GCA_946405325.1 uncultured Clostridia bacterium
GCGGCGGAGAAGCTCGCGGCGCTCACCGCCATCGACGGCGAGCCGATCCGTCCCGCACAGGTGAAGCTGCTGCGCAAGGGGCGCGAGACGGCGGAGCTGTCCATCACCATCCACGAGGGCAAGAACCGCCAGATCCGCCGCATGTGCGCATCGGTGGGGCTGCACGTCAAGCGCCTCAAGCGCGTGGCGGAGCATACGCTGACGCTGGGCGATCTGCCGCTCGGCAAATGGCGCTATCTGACCGCGCAGGAAGTTGCGATATTCAACGGAGGCTAGGAAAAACGGCATGGCGAAGAACATTTTACATACCATCGAGAAAAACATGATCAGCTTTTCCAAGGGACAGAAGCTGATCGCGCGCTATATTCTGGATAACTACGACAAGGCGGCGTTCATGACCGCGAGCCGCCTCGGCAAGACCGTGCAGGTCAGCGAGTCCACCGTCGTTCGCTTCGCGACCCAGCTCGGCTACGACGGCTACCCCAGCATGCAGCGCGCCCTGCAGGAGATGATCCGCGGCAAGCTCACGTCCATTCAGCGCATTCAGGCGTCGGACGGCGTGCTCTCCGGCTCGGATCTGATGACCAACGTGCTGCACCGGGACATGGAAAAGATCCGCATGGCGATCGACCAGACCGACGCCGCGGAGTTTGAGCGCATGGTGGACGTGGTGTCGCAGGCGCGGCGGATGTATATCGTGGGCTTCCGCTCGTCGTCGTTCCTCGCGGGGTACCTGAACTTCTACTTCCGCCTCATTTACGACAACGTGACGCTGGTCTCCGGCGGCGCGGCGGGCACCTTCGACCAGATCTTCCGCGTGGGGCCAGGGGACGTGGTGTTCGCCATCTGCTTCCCGCGCTACTCGGAGCTGGCGCTCAAGACCATCCAGTTCGCCCGCGACCGCGGCGCGACCATCGTCGGTCTGACGGACAGCGAGCTGTCCCCGCTCGCGCGGGTGGCGGAGTGCGCGCTGCTGGTGCACAACGAAATGATCTCCTTCGTGGACTCCCTCGCCGCGCCCATGAGCATGCTCAACGCGCTCATTCTGGCGGCGGCGCGCAAGAGGGGGACGGACGTCTCTGCCAGCTTCACGGAGCTGGAGCGGGTGTGGGAACAGTTCTCGATTTTCGGAAAGGCTGAGGATGACTGACATACTGGTGATCGGCGGCGGCGCCGCCGGAATGATGGCCGCGATCAGCGCCGCGCGCGCGGGCGCGGCCGTCACGCTGCTCGAGCCCAACGAGCGGCTCGGCAAAAAACTGAACATCACGGGCAAGGGCCGCTGCAATGTCACCAACGACAGCGCGTGCGACGAGCTGATCGCCCATGTGCCCCGCAATGGGCGCTTCGTTTACAGCGCGTTCTCCCGCTGGGAGGGGCGCGACACCATGGCGTTTTTTGAGGCGCTTGGCGTGCCGCTGAAGGTGGAGCGCGGCAAACGCGTCTATCCGGTCAGCGACCGCTCCTTCGACATCAGCGGCGCGCTGGAGCGGGAGCTCAAGCGCCTGAACGTGCGCATGGTGCGCGACCGCGCGGAGGCGCTGCTCATAAAGGACGGGCGCGCCGTGGGCGCGAAGAGCCTCACCGAGCGCTACGCCGCGGACGCGGTGATCGTCGCCACCGGCGGCGTGTCGTACCCCGCCACGGGCAGCACCGGCGACGGCTACCGCCTCGCGAAGCAGGCGGGGCATACCATCGTGCCGCAGCGCGGCTCGCTGGTGCCGCTTACGAGCGACGATCCCGACTGCGCCGCGATGCAGGGGCTGTCACTGCGGAACGTGACGCTCACCGCGCGGAACCAAAAGGGCAAGGCCGTCTATCAGGAGCTGGGGGAGATGCTCTTCACCCACTTCGGCGTCAGCGGCCCGTTGGTGCTGTCGGCGAGCGCGCACATGCGGGACTTCGACAAGGACAGCTACCGCCTGAGCATCGACTTGAAACCCGCGCTCGACGAGAAGAAGCTGGACGAGCGGCTGCTGCGGGACTTTGCCGAGCGCAGCAATCAGGACTTTGACAACGTCCTCGGCGGACTTGTACCGCGCAGCATGATCCCCGTGATCGTGCGCCGCACGGGAATCCCGTCGAATACCAAGGCGAACGTCATCACGAAGGAGCAGCGTCGGCGGCTGCTGGAAACCCTGAAGCACTTTGAGATCGCCGTTACCGGCACGCGCCCGGTGGAGGAGGCGATCGTTACCTCCGGCGGCGTCAAGGTGGGCGAGGTAAACCCGAACACCATGGCGTCGAAGCTGGTGCCGAACCTGTACTTTGCCGGGGAGGTGCTGGACGTGGACGCCTACACCGGCGGTTTCAATCTGCAAATCGCGTGGGCGACGGGAAAAGCCGCGGGCGAAGCCGCGGCGGAACAGGAGAGAGCGATATGAGCGAAAAGTATTATGCCGTGGCGGTGGACGGGCCGTCCGGCGCGGGCAAGAGCACGCTGGCGAAGGCGGTCGCCCGAGAGCTGCACATCATGTATGTGGACACCGGCGCGATCTACCGCGTCATCGGCGTCGCCGCGCAGCGCCGCGGGATCGACCCGAAGGACGAAGCGGCGGTGGTCGCCATGCTGCCGGAGCTGGACATCGGCCTCAAGCACGGCGAGGACGGCTTGCAGCGCATGTACTTAAACGGCGAGGACGTGACCGATACCATCCGGCTGCCGGAGATCTCGATGTACGCCAGCGCCGTGTCGGCGCTGCCGCCGGTGCGCGCGTACCTGCTGGAGATGCAGCGTAAGTTCGCCCGCGAGCAGAGCGTCATCATGGACGGGCGCGACATCGGCACCGTGGTGCTGCCGGATGCGGAGGTGAAGATCTTCCTCACCGCGTCGTCCGCGGTGCGTGCAAAGCGCCGCTGCCTCGAGCTGGAGCAGCGCGGCACGCCGAAGCCCTACGACGAGGTGCTCGCCGAGATCGAGCAGCGCGACTATAACGACTCCCATCGTGCCATCGCCCCGCTCAAGCAGGCGGAGGACGCCGCGCTGGTGGATACCTCGGAGCTCGACTTCGAGCAGAGCAAGGCGCTGATGCTGAAAACCATCCGGGAGAAAGTGAACGCATGAAGGAATCGACCAAGTTTTTGCGCGTGACCTATACCCTCGCCACGCCGGTGCTGCACCTGCTGTATCCATTCGACGTGCGCGGCGCGGAGAACGTGCCGACGGATCATCCGGTCGTGCTGTGCGGCAACCATGCCCACGCCGTCGACCCGATCCTCATGCGCGTTGCGCTGCCGAAGGACGTCGGGGTGCGCATCATGGCGAAAAAGGAGCTGATGGACGTGCCGCTGCTGGGCGGCTTTCTCGGCAGGCTGGGCGCGTTCGGCGTGGACCGCGGCCACAGCGACTTGAACGCGGTCAAGACCGCCATCAAGACGATCCACGACGGCGAGCATCTGATGGTGTTCCCGGAGGGCACGCGCGTGAAGCATGAGGGCGAGGTGCAGCCCAAGGGCGGCGTGGTGATGATCGCCATGCGCACCGGCGCGCCGCTGCTGCCGGTATACGTCGGCAAGCCCAACAAGCTGTTCCATAAGACGCACATCGTCTTCGGCGAGCCCTACGAGCCCAAGACCGCCTCGCGCCACGGCACGGCGGAGGAATATCAGGCGTACGCCGACGAGATCGTGCGCCGCGCCTACGATCTGGGACGGGAGCTTGAGAAGCCATGAAAGTGATTCTTGCTCGATCCGCGGGCTTTTGCTACGGCGTCAAGCGCGCCGTGGAGCTGGCGGAGGAGACCGCACGAGAGCGCGGCGGCGCGATGCTCGGCAGCATCATCCACAACGACAACGTGATCGCGGAGCTTGCCGCCCTCGGCATGCGGCAGATCGCCTCGCCCGATGAGGCGAGGGCGGGGGAGCCGGTGCTGATCCGCTCCCACGGCGAGCGGCGCGAGGTCATGGAGGCGCTGCGCGCGCGCGGCGCGGAGATCGTGGACGCGACGTGTCCCAACGTGCGCCGCACGCAGCAGCTGGTGGAGCAGGCGGAGCGCGACGGCACGCAGGTGGTCATCATCGGCGAGCCGAACCATCCCGAGGTCATGGCGATCGCCAGCCGCTGCCGCGGCGCGGCGGTTTGCGAAAGCCCGGAAAGCGTTGAAAAACTGCTGCAAAGCGGGGATTTTGACCCAAATCGGCCCGCTCTTGCGGTGGCGCAGACCACCTGCATTCGATCCGTTTGGGAAAATTGTTTATTTTTTCTAAAAAAAGAGTGTACAAATCTGAAAGTTTGTGATACAATATGCGGAGCTACGCAGAAGCGTCAATCAGAAGCGGCGGAAATTGCCGCGAAGGTTGACGTGATGGTGGTAGTCGGAGACCGCAAAAGCGCTAACACGAGACATTTGACAGAGATTTGCAAAGAGGCTTGTCCGCGCGTCGTCCAGATCGAGACGGCGGACGAGCTCTCGCCGGACGTCTTTTTTGGTTGCATCACTGCGGGACTTACCGCCGGCGCATCAACGCCTGCGAGCATCATTAAGGAGGTTTATGCAACCATGACGGAAGAAATCAAGAACGAAACCAAAGCGGCCGAGGGCGAGTCCTTCGAGGAGATGCTGGAGAAGTCTTTCAAGACGCTCAACACCGGCGACAAGGTCACCGGCGTCGTCACTGCTACCACCGCCACCGAGATCCAGGTCGACCTCGGCTGCAAGCAGGCAGGCTACATCCCCATCTCCGAGCTGAGCGCCGATCCCGACGCCAAGGTCGAGGACATTGTCCACGTCGGCGATGAGATCGAGACCTACATCGTCCGCGTCAACGACGTGGAGGGCTACGCCACGCTCTCCAAGAAGCGCCTCGACGCGGTCAAGGTCTGGGAGGACATCGAGAAGGCCGTCGAGGACAAGACCGTTCTCACCGGTACCGTGTCCGAAGTTAACAAGGGCGGTATCGTGGTTTCCGTCAAGGGCGTGCGTGTCTTTGTTCCCGCGTCCCAGAGCGGCCAGCCCCGCGACGCCGATCTCAGCACCATGGTCAAGCAGAGCGTCCAGCTCCGCGTCACCGAGGTCAACCGTGCCCGCCGCCGCGTGGTGGGCTCCATCCGCAGCGTCCTGAGCGAGGCGCGTCAGGCGGCGCAGAAGGAAGTCTGGGACAACATTGAGGTCGGCAAGCATTATGACGGCGTCGTGAAGTCCATGACCAGCTATGGCGTGTTCGTCGACATCGGCGGCGTGGACGGCATGGTCCATATCAGCGAGCTCTCCTGGAGCCGCATCAAGCACCCCTCCGAGGTCGTCAAGGTAGGCGACCATCTGGACGTGTACGTCATCTCCTTTGATGCCGAGAAGCACAAGATCTCCCTCGGCGTCAAGGATCGCACCCAGAATCCCTGGGATGTGTTCATGAACACCTACAAGGTCGGCGACGTTGCCAAGGTGCGCATCGTCAAGCTGATGACCTTCGGCGCGTTTGCCGAGGTCGTGCCCGGCGTGGACGGCCTGATCCACATCTCCCAGATCGCGGATCGCCGCATTGAGAAGCCCGGCGACGTGCTCTCCGAGGGCGAGACCGTCGAGGCGAAGATCACCGCCGTGGACGAGGAGAAGCAGAAGATCTCCCTCAGCATCCGCGCGATCCTCACCCCCGCTGCCGACGAAGAAGAGGCCGAGGACGAGGAGTAATTCCGAACATCGAAAGAGGACAGGCAATCGCCTGTCCTCTTTTTTGCGCGTTCGGGAAAAAAGTTCTTTGCAGGCTCCCGTGCTCTGTGGTATACTTTTAAAGAATGAGGATTTGATTTCAATTCTACATATGGGAGGAAAAATGTTATGGACTATGCTGCCCTTTATCAGCAGAAGCTGACCACCGCCGATGAGGCGGTCAAGCTCGTCAAATCCGGCGACTGGGTCGACTACGGCTGGTGCACCAACCACCCCTACACGCTGGATAAGGCGCTTGCCAAGCGCGTGAACGAGCTGCACGACGTCAAGTTCCGCGGCGGCGTGACACTGTGGATGCCCGCCGTCGCCGAGGCGGAGAACGGCGAGGGCCACTTCATCTGGCACTCTTGGCACTGCACCGGCGTCGACCGCAAGATCATCAGCGCGGGCAAGGGCTTCTTCTCGCCCATGCGCTACAGCGAGCTGCCGCGCTTCTACCGCGACGGCAACGCCAAGGTGGACGTCGCCATGATCCAGGTCACGCCCATGGACAACCACGGCAACTTCAGCTTCGCCCTCGGCGCGTCCCACCTCGCGGACATGCTCGCGAACGCGAAGAAGATCATCGTCGAGGTCAACAAGAATCAGCCCTGGGTCTTCGGCCTCACCGGCACCGAGATCAACATCAAGGACGTGGATTACGTCGTCGAGGGGGAGAACCCGCCCGTTGGCGCGTTGCCGCCCGCGGCCGACCCGACGCCGGTGGATGTGGCGGTCGCCAACCTCGTCGTTCCCGAGATCCCCAACGGCGCGTGCCTGCAGCTCGGCATCGGCGGCATGCCGAACACCATCGGCTCCGTGCTCGCGACCTCCGACCTCAAGGACCTCTCCGCGCATACCGAGATGTACGTCGACGGCTTTGTGGATCTCGCCCTCGCGGGCAAGATCACCGGCAAGAACAAGGCGATCGACAAGGGCCGTCAGGTCTACGCCTTCGCCGCCGGCACGCAGAAGATGTACGACTACATGGATCGCAACCCCGACGTCATGGCGGCGCCGGTGGACTACACCAACGACGTGCGCGTTATCGCGCAGATCGACAACTTCATCTCCATCAACAACGCCATCGACTGCGACCTCTACGGCCAGGTCAACGCCGAATCCGCGGGCATCAAGCACATCTCCGGCACCGGCGGGCAGCTGGACTTCTGCATGGGCGCGTACCTCTCCAACGGCGGCAAGAGCTTCATCTGCATGTCCTCCACCGTCAAGGGCAAGGACGGCACGGTCAAGAGCCGCATCGTCCCCACGCTGACCCCCGGCTCCATCGCCACCGACCCGCGCTCCTGCACGCAGTACATCGTCACCGAGTACGGCATGGTCAACCTCAAGGGTCTCTCTACGTGGGAGCGCGCGGAGGCGCTCATCTCCATCGCGCACCCCGACTTCCGCGAGGAGCTGATCGCCTCGGCGGAGAAGATGGGCATCTGGCGCAAGAGCAACAAATAAGCCGGTTTTCGCAGAGAAAGAGAGCGGATATCACAAAGGATATCCGCTTTTTTTATGCAAAATGGATGCAAAGCCGGACTTGCAAAAAAAGGAAAAATCCGGTATACTATTAGCGGGGATATATGCTTAATAAGACATTTTCCCTGAGTTGAGACGCAGTGCAATACGCATTCTGTCAGAAGGGAGGTGGGCAGCAGCATGTATCAGATCGGTGACAAGATCGTGCATCCGATGCATGGTGCCGGTGTGATCGACAGCATCGTGGAAGAGAAGATCAGCGGAAAGCAGATCTCCTTCTATGTGTTCAAGATGCCCATTTCCGGACTGACGTTGAAGATCCCCGTGGAGAACAGTGAGATGATCGGCATTCGGGACATTTCCCCCGTGGAATCCATCGAGGCCGTGATCGAGCAGATCCCGCAGCTGAGCATCGACATGACCGCCAACTGGAACCATCGCTACCGCGAGAACATGGAGCGCATCAAGAGCGGCGATCTGCTGGAGGTCGCGGGCGTCATCAAGGCGCTCATGCACCGCGACAACGAGCGCGGGCTCTCCAACGGCGAGCGCAAGATGCTCCACAGCGCCAAGCAGATCCTGATCTCGGAGATTGTGCTGGCGGAGAGCGTCGCGTATCCCGAGGCGGAGGCGCGCGTGAACAGCGTCATGCTGAGCAAGGAATAAAAGGAGAGCGCCCATGAAGCTCTGGCAAAAACTCTTTCCCGACCACCGCCCCGTGAACCCCTACTGCTCGGCGCTCATCGCCGCGGCGGGCTCGTCGCAGCGAATGGCGGGGGAGAACAAGCTGATGCTGCCGCTCGGCGGCAAGCCCGTGCTGGCGCACACACTGCAAGCGGTGGACGCCGCGGCGGGCGTGAACGAGATCGTCATCGCGACCCGCGAGGAGGATATCGTGAAGATCGCGGAGCTGTGCAAGGTCTGGGGCATTCAGAAGCCCGTGAAGATCATCGCCGGCGGCAAGACGCGGGAGGAATCCGTGCTCCGCGCCGCCATCGAGGCGAACGAGAACGCGGACTTGCTCGCGGTGCAGGACGGCGCGCGGCCGTTCGTGACGCCGGAGCTGATCGACAGCGTGATCGAGGCGGCGCGGGAGCATTTCGCCGCCGCCCCCGCGATCCCGGTCAAGGACACGGTGAAGGTCGCGGTGGACGGTATCGTGCGCGAGACGCCCGACCGCTCGCTTCTGTACGCGGTGCAGACGCCGCAGGTGTTCGACGCGCAGCTGCTGCGCGCGGCGCTCCAGTCCGCGGTGGACGCGGGCGCGGTGCTGACCGACGATTGCTCCGCTGTGGAGCGCCTTGGCAAGGAGATCTGCTTGACAGCGGGCCTCGAGGAAAACATCAAGATTACCACCCCGCTGGACATGATTCTGGCGGAGGCGATTCTGGCAAAAAGAGAGGGCTGAACCTCTCTTTTTCCGCGTTGGGAGGTAGAACACATGACAAATTTGAGAATCGGACACGGCTATGACGTGCATCGGCTGGTGGAGGGCAGGCCCCTGATCCTCGGCGGTCTGGCGGTGCCGTACGAAAAGGGGTTGGACGGACACTCGGACGCCGACGTGCTGCTCCACGCCATCATGGACGCACTGCTCGGCGCGGCGGCGCTGGGCGACATCGGGCGGCACTTTCCGGACAGCGACCCCGCCTACGCGGGCGTATCGAGTCTGGTGCTGCTCAAGTCCGTGGGCGGGCTGCTCAGGCACGCGGGCTATGCCGTCGTGAACATCGACGCGACGGTGCTGGCGCAAAAGCCGAAGCTCGCGCCGTACATCGAGGAGATGCGCCGCCGGATCGCGGAGACGCTAGGTATCAGCCACGACTGCGTGAGCGTCAAGGCGACCACCGAGGAGGGGCTCGGCTTCACCGGCGAGGGCAAGGGCATCGCGGTACACGCCGTGGCGCTGATCGAGAAAACGGAATAAGACGCAAAGAGGGCTTCGGCCCTCTTTTTTCACGCCCGCCGCGCCGCGGTCATAAGATGCGGTAAGGAGGGAATCCTATGGACTATTATCTGTTGACCGCCCGATCCATCACGCACGTCCAGCAGATGGCGAAGGCGTTGGAGCATACAGGGATCAACGCGAAGATCCGCCGCGTCGGCACCGGCGTGACCAAGAGCGGCTGCGGCTACACCCTGCAGGTGTCGGAGCGGCAGTATCCCCGCTGCGCGGAGCGGCTGCGCGCGGCGAACGTCCGGCCCGTGCGGGTGCTGCATGTGACCGGCAGCGGCACGCAAGAGGTGCCACTATGATCTATCTTGACAGCGCGGCGACCACGTTTCGCAAGCCCCAGAGCGTCCGCGTGGCGGTGCAGCGCGCCATGCAGACCATGAGCTCGCCGGGGCGCGGCGGGTACGCGAGCGCAAGGGCGGCGGAGGAACTGCTGTTCCGCACCCGCGCTCTCGCGGCGGAGATGTTCGGCGTGCCGTCGCCGGAGCAGGTGGTGTTCACCACGAGCGCCACCCATGGGCTGAACATCGCCATCAAGAGCCTCGTGCCGCCCGGCGGACGCGCAATCGTATCCCCTTGGGAGCACAACGCGGTGACACGCCCGCTGCACGCGCTTGGCGCGGAGGTGACGGTCGCTGCCGCGCCGCTCTTTGACGACGACGCCTGCGTGCGCGCGTTCCAAAAGGCGCTGCGCCGGGGCGCGGACGCCGTGGTCTGCACCGCCGCGTCCAACGTGTTCGGCTGCGCACTGCCCATCGAGGAGATCGCGGGGCTGTGCCGCCGCGCGGGCGTGCCGCTGATCGTGGACGCGTCGCAGTCGGCGGGCGTGCTGCCGCTCGACATGACGGCGCTGGGCGCGGCGTTCGTCGCCATGCCGGGGCACAAGGGGCTCTACGGCCCGCAGGGGACGGGGCTGCTGCTCTGCGGCGCGGCGGCAAAGCCG
>CAMJGU010000015.1 GCA_946405325.1 uncultured Clostridia bacterium
AAAAGATTTGGTATACTAAGCTCAGCCATTTTTTAAGGAGGGCGTGACATGCGAAAAGTTGTTATCATCGGCGGCGTGGCGGGCGGCGCGACCTGCGCGGCGCGCCTGCGTCGGCTCGACGAGTCGGCGGAGATCATCCTGCTGGAGCGGGGCGCGTATATCTCCTACGCCAACTGCGGGCTCCCCTACCACGTGGGCGACGTCATCAAGACCCGTCAGGCGCTGCTGGTGCAGACGCCGGAGGCGATGCGCGCGAAGTTTGGCATCGACGTGCGCACGGAGAACGAGGCGATCTCCATCAACCGCGACAAGAAGGAAGTGCTGGTCAAGAACCTGCAAACGGGTGCGACCTATGCGGAGGCCTACGACGATCTGGTGATCGCCACCGGCTCCTCGCCCATCCGCCCGCCGATCCCCGGCATCGACAACCCGAAGATCCGCACGCTCTGGACGATCCCCGACGTGGATCACCTGCGCGAGATGGCGCAGAAGGTCCGGTCCGCGGTGGTCATCGGCGGCGGCTTCATCGGTCTGGAAATTGCGGAGAATCTCAAGCACGCCGGATTGCGTGTGTCGCTGGTAGAGGCGCTGGATCAGGTCATGGCGCCCATCGACTTTGAAATGGCGCAGCTGCTGCACGAGGAGATCAGGACGCAGGGCGTTGACCTGCACCTCGCGGACGGCGTGGATTCGTTCGTCGACGCGGGCGAGCTGGTAACCGTGAAGCTCAAAAGCGGCGCGGCGATCACGGCAGAGCTGGTGGTACTGTCCATCGGTATCCGTCCCAACAGCCAGATCGCCAAGGACTGCGGGTTGGAACTGAACCAGCGCGGCGGGGTGCTGACCGACGACCATCTGCGCACCTCCGATCCGCACATCTACGCGGTGGGCGACGTGATTGAGGTGGAGGACTTCGTGTTCGGCGACCGCACGATGCTCGGCCTCGCCGGTCCCGCCAACAAGCAGGGGCGCATTGCAGCGGACAACATTGTCGGCGGCGATGAGGTCTACCGCGGCACGCAGGGCACGTCGGTGGTCAAGGTCTTCGATCTCACCGCGGCGTTCACCGGCGCGGCGGAGAAGGCGCTCATTCAGCGCGGCCTCCAATACGGCAAGGACTACGAGCGCCTCATCATCACGCAGAACCACCACGCGGGCTACTATCCCGGCGCGACGCCGATGGTCATCAAACTGCTGTTCTCCTGCGACGGGAAGAAGATCTTCGGCGCGCAGATCGTGGGCCGCGAGGGCGCGGACAAGCGCATCGACACCATCGCCGTCGCGCAGCGCATGGGCGCGGGCCCGATCGCGCTCAAGGAGTTGGAGCTGGCCTACGCGCCGCCCTACTCGTCGGCGAAGGATCCAGTCAACATGGCGGGCTTCGTGGCGGAGAATATCCTGCGCGGGCTTGTAAAGCTCGCGGACTGGAACGAGCCGGACAACGATCCCGACGCGGTGCTGCTGGACGTGCGCGAGGACGCGGAGCGCATGGCATACGAGCTGCCGAACGCCGTCTCGATCCCGCTCGGCGACCTGCGCAAGCGCACGGGCGAGCTGGATAAGAGCAAGAAGTATATCGTGTTCTGCACCGTGGGCGTGCGCTCCTACAACGCCGCGCGCATCCTGATGCAGAGCGGATTTGCGAACGTCAAGGTCTACCCCGGCGGCACGCGGTTCTATCAGTCCACCCACAAAAGCGAGTGGGAGATCCCCGAAGAGACCGCCGCACCCATACCGGCAGCGGCGAAACAGGAAAGGAGCGCGGCGGATATGCGCAAGGTGACGGTGGATTGCTGCGGCATGCAGTGTCCCGGCCCCATCATGGAGGTCTACAAGAACATGAACGAGCTGTCCGACGGCGACCTGCTGGAGGTCAGCGCCTCCGATCCCGGCTTTGCCAAAGACATCGCCTCGTGGTGCAAGCGCACCGGCAACACGCTGGTGTCCAACGAGCAGAAAAACGGCGCGTACGTCGCCGTGGTACGCCGTGGGCTGGGCACGGAGATTGCGGAGACCGCGCCCCAGAGCGTCGCGGTCAAGGACGCGCCGCAGGGCAAGACCATCATCGTCTTTGACGGCGACATGGACAAGGTGCTCGCGAGCTTTATCATTGCCAACGGCGCGCTGGCGATGGGCCGCCCCGTGACGATGTTCTTTACCTTCTGGGGCCTCAACGCCCTGCGCAAGGATCAGAACCAGCACATCAAGAAGTCGCCGGTGGAGTCCATGTTCGGCGCGATGCTGCCCCGCGGCGCAAAGCGGCTGCACCTGTCCAAAATGGACATGGGCGGTCTCGGCGCGGCCATGATGAAGCGCATCATGAAAGACAAGAACATTGACTCCCTCGAGGAGCTGATGAAAAAGGCGATGCGCAACGGGGTCAAGATCATCGCCTGCTCTATGAGCATGGACGTCATGGGCATTCGCAAGGAAGAGCTCATCGACGGCGTGGAGATCGGCGGCGTCGGGACGTACCTCGGCGACGCGGAGGAATCCAACGTCAACCTGTTCATCTGACGGGACTGCAATTATCGTCAAAGAGGATAAACCATGATCTATCTGGACAATGCGGCAACCACGCTGAAAAAGCCTCCCCAGGTCGGGGAGGCTGTCCTCCGCGCCCTGCAAACGCTGGGCAACAGCTCCCGCGGCACGCACGCAGGCGCGATGGACGCCGCGCGTACCATTTATGATACGCGTGTCAAGCTGGCGCATTTTTTTGGCTGTGCGCGGCCCGATCACGTCGTGTTTACCGCCAACATCACGGAGTCGCTGAACATCGCGCTCTGCGGATTGCTGTGCGAGAGGGATCACGCGATCTCCACCGATCTGGAGCACAACTCCGTGCTGCGCCCGCTCTATCGGCTGGCGCAGGAGCGCGGAGTTGCCGTGGACTTCGTCCCCGCCGACCGGCAGGGCAACATCAACTACGCGGATTTTGAGCGTCTGATGCGCACGAACACGAAGCTGATCGTCTGCACCCACGCGTCAAACCTGACCGGCAACGTGGTGGACGTCGCCCGCGTGAGCGCCATCGCCCACGCGCACGGCGCACTGTTGGTCGTTGACGCGGCGCAAACGGCAGGCACGCGGGCTGTGGACATGGAAGCACTCGGCGTCGACGTGCTGTGCTTCACCGGACACAAGGGGCTGATGGGCCCGCAGGGCACCGGCGGGCTGTGCATCCGCGAGGGCGTCGAGATCGCGCCATTCAAGGTGGGCGGCACAGGCGTGCAAACCTATCTCCCAACACAGCCGGAGCAGTATCCGACACGTTTGGAAGCAGGCACGCTCAATGGGCACGGCATTGCCGGTCTTTCGGCGGCGCTGGACTACATCAACGACGTGGGGCTGGACGCGATCCAAAAAAAAGAAGCCGCGCTGACGCGGCGGTTTTACGAGGGGGTGCGCGTGATCGACGGCGTTACGGTCTACGGCGATTTCTCCGGCGACCACGCGGCGATCGTCACGCTCAATATTCGGGATCACGATTCCGGTGAAGTAGCCGACACGCTGAGCGAGGAATACGGCATTGCCACACGCTCCGGCGCGCACTGCGCCCCGCGGCTGCATGAGGCGCTGGGGACCAAGGAACGCGGTGCGGTGCGGTTCAGCTTTTCCTGGTTCAACACGGAGGAGGAAATCGACGCGGTGATCGACGCAGTGCGTGAACTGGCCGCGCTGCCGCCGATATCGGAATAAAAGACAAGGGAGCTGCAGCGATTCCTTCGCCGCAGCTCCTCATTTTTTTCGTCAGAGCGTCAAACCGCCTTTCGACGCTTCCTTCTGCTTCTGCACCCGGAATTCCGGTTTCTGGAAGAAATCCTTGTCTTTCATATCCAGCGCTTTCACAAGGTCGCCGTTATTGAGCTTGAGCAAGGCACTCCTGCTGACTTCCTTTTCCGCCAGCTGCTGCGCGTGCAGCGGCCCCAGCTTGCCCAGCTCAGTGAGATACTCCGGCAAGCCGAACATCTCCTTTTGCAACATGTCCACATCCTGTTGGAATTTGGCTGCGGCATTGGGGTCCTGCTGATCTCCGGGTTTCATCAGTTCCTCATTCAACTTGCTCTCCAGCGCATTCTGCCTTTCCTGATAGGCGGGATCGTTTTCCTGCTTTGCCGTATGCTCCCGCGCCAGCTTGGTGAGGATCTTGCCGCGCAGCACCGCGTCCACGCAGTCCTTGCGCTCGGTAGCGCCGAGCTTTGTCTTACCCGACGCCGCGTCGCGCAGCTTCTGCACGGCGGCATTGCTCGCCGCAAGGGTCTGGTGCAATTGGGTGATGCCCCTCGCATGGTCGATATCCTGTTCGGTCAGGCCCGCGTCGAGCGCCGCGCGCTTGAGTTCGGCGTCTTGGCTCAGGATCGGCAGGAGCTTCGAGACCATGACCGCTTCGCCCAGATTTTCACCGCTGATTTCCGTCTCTGCAACTGTTCCGTTGTGCAGAATTGTCGTGTTCAGCACCGAATGCATACCGTCCGCGATCAGCTTGGCAAGCGGCGCCTTGTTGCCGCTCTGATACTGCGTCAGTGCGGCTTTCGTCTTTTCGCGCGCGTCCTTGACAATGGTCGGAAGCGAAAGACCCGCGTTCTTTCGTCCGCCTTCCGTCTGGCAGAAGTCCATGCCGTAATGGACGCGGTCACAAAGGAAACGCTGACGGCTGCGCTGGTCCTCCGGCAGCTTCTGCGCGTCCTTTATGATCTCATACGCGCCGGCGATGTTCACGTCCTGTGTGGCGGCAAAGGAGAGCGCGGCAAACTGCTCGTCCGTCAGGGGCTTTTCGCCGATGCGGATACCCTGTATATCCACCGGCGTCAGGGAGGCAAGCTGCTCGTCGGTATAGACGCCGTGTTTCTTTTCGTCCTCGTTCCCCTTGGGGCGCGGGCTGTAATAGTCCAGCACGCGGTTGATTCGCCAGGTAAGGTCGCCCCGAACGGGTGTTCTTGCCAGCGTTTCAAGGCGCTGCTCCCGCTCCGCCTGCTCCTGTGTCATGACACGGGGAACCTTGCCCGTTGCAAGATAACTGCTGATGATCTTCTGCTGTATCTCGGCATTGCCCTTTGCGAGCGGTGAGGTCATGACCCGAATGAGCTCCTCATTCTGGCTGATCTGCTTGGTCGTCTGTTCCAATGCGTCCAGATCCACCAGATCGTTCGGCGTTTTGGTGGCACAAAGCGTCAGAAGCTTGAGGGCGGGGTACGCCGCCTCCTTTCCCAGGCGTTGTTTCTCCGTGGGGTCAGCGGTCTTTGCCGCGCGGCCGCGCAGCGCGGAAGTCTCCTCGCTGAGCATCTTTCCGTATTCGCGCGCTGTGGGCGCGCCGAACAGCCGCTCCACGCCGTAGTTTTTCAGCGAAACATAGTTCTTATCGTTCTTGTCCTTGACGCCGCGCTTGGCGTTGATGATCGACACCATCTCCGCCGCCTCGGGATCGCCCGGCTCCGCGGCGAGGGCGAGCAGGTTCAGCGCGCGGTCAAAGCTCTGCCGTCCGGATTCGGTGGCGCGCACCTTCTCCTTGTCGTCCATGTAGCTCATGCAAGACTGCTTGAGCGCCTCGAAGTCTTTGTTCTTCGGCAGTGTGGCGCTGCTGCCAAGGCCCTGATAGATGCGCAGCGCCGCCGTCAGCATCCGGTTGTACTCTTTGCTGCGTCCGCTCAGGTTGACCTCGGCGGCGTTTAAGTCCACGCCCGCGTCCGTCAGCAGGTTTGCAAGCCCCGCCTGCAGCTTCGCCTGAAACGCGACGCTTGCACCGTCGTCCAGATCAAGACGCTCCGCCTTGGTGGGATGCGTGGGCATCCACACCTTGTCCGCGGGCCGCGCCAGGAACTCCAGCGAAGGCTCGCCGAGCATGTGCAGCTTCTTGGGAACGTAAGCCGTCGAGAGGCCCACACGGAACGGCGTGCCTTTCTGAGCGCCGTCATAGGCGACCTCGAAGCCCAGCGCGGAGGTGTCCATGATGACGCTGGTCTCGATCTCCTGTCCGCGCAGCTTGCCGTGCATGGCGCCGTCCCCGTGCTTGGTGTAGGCGGGGTCGTCGTCCTTTGTTTCCAGCTCGCCATATTGGTTGTAGCGGATGCTGTCATGTCCCGCCACCGGCTCGCCGGGCTTGATGTCGTGGAGCCAGAAGAGCGAAACGCCGTCATAAGCATCCTTCGCACCGCCCATCAGGTAATTGCTCACAATGTCGGTGATCTTTGTCTTCTTTTCCACCGCGTGGTCCAGGGAATCCTTGATGATGACCTCATCCGTGGTCTCGTTGTAGCCGATGATCGTGACGAAGTGCCCCGCGCGGGAAAACGCCACGGGACTGCGCTCGGTGAACAGTCCCTTTTTCACCGCATCGCGCAGCAGCTTCTCCGAGTTTTGCCGATAGGCGTCCTCGAACTTAGCCTTCTCGTCCACGTTGAGTTCCATGAAGGCGCCCGACGCCTGATCATACTTCCTCACCATTGCCAGCGGGATGCCGTCAATGTGGATCTCCTCGACGGAGGTGTTGGGCAGGACACGGGTCACAAGGTCCGGGTTGTCCATCGGGCTGACGGTCGTATCTGTGTTCTGCTGTGTCACATGGCCATGGAGCATCGTGCCGCCCGGTTCATCCGCCGTCAGCGAACCCTGCGCCTGCGTCCGCTCCGGACGGTAGGCGCGGATCTCCTCCTGCTCCAGATCAACGCCGCGGCCCTGCAGCATCAGATGCAGCGCGCAGGACCAGCAGCCGTTGCGCGCGTTCTGATTGCGGTCCAGATGGATGTTTTGCAGCACCCGCGCGCCATCCTGTCGCAGCACCGCCTCCGGCGGTTCCTGCTCCGGCACGTTGTTTTCAATGCTCTGGTGCTTGCTCTCGCTGATCATGTCGATCTTGCGGCAGGAGTTGATGCGATGCTCCAGATGCGCACGATCGGCGGCGGAGAGCGTCGCACTGTTTTTCGCGTAATACTCCTCCAGCAGCGCCGTGTCGCCGGTCGCCAGAATGTACTGCGGCAGAGCGGTATTCTGCCCCGGATACTCATTGAGCAGATAGCCGCGTTGGTTGTAGCTCGGCTGATAGTTTTTCGCAACGGTTTTGTTGCCGCGCTGCGGCAGCAGGCCGCTCTTTCCCTTTCTCGGCATGATTATATCCTCCCATACGTTGTGGTGATCTCTCACTTTTGCGCCATGGCATGTCTCCCGTCTCGCGTCCTCGCGGGTTGGCTGCTTCATAGCAAAAGTGCATTTTTTCTTTGTCATTTGCTATTGTTCTGCTATCAGCATAGCAGAAACCAAACATTTGTCAAGCTTTTCAGAAAAAACCGCTCTTGCCGGCGGCAAAAGCGGTTCTTCCTTTAAAAATGTGTAGTTTTCTGTCTTCCTAGCGCTGCAAAGCATCCAGCGTTCCTCCGATGTCCGCGTCAATGCAGATCGAGCGGTCGGTGATCTTGTCCGGCGCTGACGCCTCGCCAAAATTGATGCAGGCATAGGTCGCGTTTTGGTTCTTCTCCGTCATGCGCCAGAAGGGATACTTGATGATGACCGGTGTGTTCCCGCCGACGCCCAGCTCCAGCAGCAAAATGCGCTGTCCGTCGTGGGATTCCAGATAGTCGGCATATCGCTTGGACGCCGCGTGCCAGCCCGCATCCTCCACAAAGGAATCGTCCGAGCGAAGATTCGGCACCATGCGTTTGCCGTCGTCGGGGCAGATCGGCACCAGCTCCGTCGGCACCTCCATTTTGAGCGTCGCGCCCTCCGGTACAGTCAGCTCGCCGTTCGCGCCGATGGCAAAGCCCTGCGCGAGTAGCATCTTACGGACGGCTTCCTCGTTGTTGTAGGTCTTTTTGAGTCGCGGCTCCATACTCTGAAACAGGCCGTAGTCGCCCTGTGTGTAGAAAAGCCTCTGCTTGTCAAAGCCCGCCTTCTGGAACTGGTGGTCCACGTTGGTCGTCAGCACGAAGTAATCCTTGTTCCGCACCAGCGACAGCAGCGTTTGATAGACCGGCTTCGGCGCGTCCATGTAGCGGTTGACCCAGATGTGGCGGCTCCACCACGCCCAGAACACCTCCTGCGAGGGGAAGGGATAAAATCCGCCGGAATACATGTCCGGAATGTGGTACTTTTCGATAAAATCATGGAAGTACCGCTCAAACCGCTCTCCGGAATAGGTGAAGCCCGCCGAGGTGGACAGGCCGGAGCCCGCGCCGATCAGCACCGCGTCGCAGTCTGAGAGCGCTTGTTTCAGTTTTTCGACCTGCTCGGCATAGGTGCCGGAAGGCCTTTTCGTCCATACATTTGTAAAGTCAAACATGTTCAGATTCCTTTGCGAAGGACTCCCGTGACGCACCGGAGCCCTCATCGTGTCGATGTTGTCATTCGATTGCTGACAATAAGAAGATAGCACATATTTGTTGTAATGTCAATAGTTACATCAAATATTCTACTCCATCATTTCGTCCTCTGTCAATTTCTATTCGTCCAGCTCCAGACGCATGAGCACCAGTTCCTGCCAGCCGCTCAGCCGGGAGCGGAAGCCCTTCGGGTTTCTGCCGTACTCCACAAAGCCCACGCTCTTGTAAAGGGCGAGGGCGTTTTTATTCTCTGCGACAGCCTTCAGTTCCACTTGAACATAGCCGGCGCTTTTTGCACATTCGATGCAAGCCTCCGCCAAAGCCCGCCCAATCCCGAGGGCCCAGTACGCCTTGTCCACGCTGATGCCAAACTCCGCGCGGTGCCGCGTCTTTTCCTTCCGGGCAACACATTCGATCCCCGCCGTACCGACGACTTCTCCGTCCAATTCAGCAAGAATCTCGATCTCGTCGGTGCTCTCTGTTTTCTGCTTCAAAAACTCCGCTTCCTGCTGCGCGGTATAGCTGGATTCTTCCGGATAGGTGAGCAGAAAATCCGTCTCTTACCGATCCGCTTCGGTCTTGTCCTCGGATTTCTTCTCTGTCCCCATGCCAATAAGCAGTCCGAGCACCATTCCCGCCTTCAGCGCAAGCCCGATATTAAGGTCATTGCCAGCTTCTCCGGCTCTAAACTGGTCAGCGTGATTTGATATGCGTCTCCGTCCAGCTCGCCCGTCACATCGGCGATAAGCGTATTGCCCGCAAATGTGACCGCTCGTTCGCTAATCATTATAGCGAACGAGCGGTCACATGTCAAGGACAACTCTGTGTCCTGTTTCTGATTCTGCTCTCAGCCGTCATTTACAGGCGCTCAGCCGAACAGCTCCGCAAACTTTGCGCCGTCCTCGATGGCCTTTGTCATGGCGGTCATCTTCGACGTGTCGCCGATGAGGATCACGCCGGCAAGGCGGCTCTTGCGGAAGTAGTACTTCTCATAGTTGCCGCGCTGCTCGTCGCGGATCTCCACCGTGCGGAGATTCGGCTCCATGGTGTCGGGGCCAGCCTTGCCGTTGGTGCCGAGGGCAAAGATGGAGGTGTCCATAGCGTTGATGGACATGGCGCTGCCATAGGGGCGGAACGTGATCGCTTCGCCCGCGGCGTTGGCGCCCGCCGCCCGGCCGGTCTCCGCCGCCTGCGACCAGAAGCCGTGGGGCGCGCCGTTGAACTCCGTGCAGTCGCCGCAGGCCCAGACGTCCGGGGCGCTGGTGGCGCAATGGGCGTCGATCTTGACGAGGATATTGGTCTCGATCCCCGCCGCCTGCGCGACGGCAATGTTTCCGCGCATACCGGTGGACATGATGACCAGTCCCGCCTCATAGCGCGTGCCGTCGGCAAGCACCACGGCGTCGTCCGCGATCTCCGCGATCTTCGCGCCGGTGACCACATGGACGCCCGCCTTCTCACAGGCGGATTGCAGCATTGCCGACGCCGCGTCGTCCAGCTGGCGCGGCAGGAGCCCCGGCGCGGTTTCCAGCACCGTCACGTCGAGGCCGCCCTTCTTGAGCTCCCAGCCGCTCTCGAGGCCCATGACGCCGCCGCCGATGACCACCGCCTTTTTCGCGGTCTTGGCGATCTTCTGCGCCTTCCGGCAATCCGCAATGGAGCGGATGGACACCACATGCGGCTTGTCCGCGCCGGGGATCGGCACCACGAAGCAGCG
>CAMJGU010000016.1 GCA_946405325.1 uncultured Clostridia bacterium
ATGTTCGCGCGGTGTCCGGAGGAATTCATCCACGCGTTCACCACCGCCTCCGGCGTGGCGTAGCCCATGGCGATGTTCTCGCCCGCGGTGCGATAGCGGATGCCCTGCGCCTTCATCAGGTCAAAGGGGCTGCCGTATGTAGGACTGTTGTGGTCAAAGTAGCGGTTGTCGCGCATATCCTGCGACTTCATGCGCGCCGTGCGGGCGAGGTTCGCGTCCTCGGTGAGCGCCGCGAGACCGTATTTCGCGCGCTCCACGTTCACCAGACGGATGACCTCACGCTCATAGGCGCTGGCGGTCGTCTCCGCGGGCTGCTGGGCGGGCGTCTCGGGCTCGACCGGCTTCTCCTGCTCCGCGGGCTGTTCGGGCTTGGCGGGCTGCTCTGGCTCTACGGGCATCTCGGGCTGCGCGGGCTTTTCGGTTTCCGGCTGCGTCGGCGTCTCGGGGAGCACGAAATCGTACTGCTTGAGCAGCTGCCCCAGCAGCGCGTTCGCGTCCAGCGTGGGTGCGGCGCAGGAGCTGTCGTCGCAGTTGCTTTCGCCGCAATCGCCGCAGTCGTCATCGCCGCACAGTCCGCCGTAGCGGCAGAGCATCTGCCAGAGCAGCGCGTTGGCGAGACAGTTGGACGCGGCGGGGGCCTGGCAGCTTGCGGCAAAAGTCGGGATGCTCAGGGAAACCATGAGAGCGGCTGCCATAAGGATGCTGGATAATTTGTTTTTCATAGGTATTACCTCCCTTTCACGACAAATTGTAACCGTTTTGTAATCTCTTGACAATGCAAAATGGTTTCCAATTTTGGAAGGTATAACCAGCGTCGCGGCGGAGATACTATTGAAAAATACACACGGAGGAAGCCTATGGAAACCTTGCCCGCATACCCGCGCCTCAATGAGCATCTGATCGCCGACGTCGCCGTGATCGGCGGCGGCATGGCGGGGCTGCTGACCGCCTTTTCCCTGCACCGCGCCGGACTGCGGGTGGTGGTGCTGGAGGAAAACCGTCTCGCGGGCGGCGCGACGGGTCGCTGCACCGCGCGGCTCTCGGCGCAGCACGGACTGTTCTGTGAGCGGCTGATCCACGACTTCGGGGAGCATCTGGCGCGGCAGTATGTGATGGCGCAGCTCCACGCGGTCAAGCAGTATCGCGATCTGGTTGCGGCGCTGGGCGTGGACTGCGGCTGGCGGGAGCAGACCTCGCGCGTCTGCACCGCGCCCAACGGCCCCGACCTCTCGCGGGAATACGCCGCGGCGATATTGCTCGGCGCGCCGGTGGAGATGCAGGCTGTCAAGGGACTTCCCTTTCCGGTACGCGAGGCGGTCTGCTTCACCGATCAGGCGACCTTTGACCCGCTGCCGCTCTTTGCCGCGCTGCTGCCGGGGCTGGCAATCTACGAGCACAGCCCGGTGCAGGACGTGCGCGGGCATCTGGTGCGCTGCGACGGCGGCAGCGTGGAGGCGGCGCACATCGTGGTCGCCACGCGCTATCCCCTGCTGGAGCGCTGGGGCTTCTACCACCTGCGGCTGCGGCAGGAGCAGGCGCACCTTTTGGAGCTTGCCGGCGCGCCGGGCATCGACGGCTGGTATCTGGATGCGGACACACGGGGCTGGAGCCTTCAGCAGCGCGGCGACCATCTGATCCTGGGCGGCGGGCTGCATCGCAGCGGGGACAATCCCGGCGCTCAATACGACCGCCTGCGGGAACAGGCGCGGCTGTGGTTTCCGGAGGCGCGAGAGGTGCGCGCGTGGTCGTCGCAGGACTGCGTGACCATGGACGGCGTGCCCTATATCGGACGCTATGGCGCGGCGGCGCCATACCTGCACGTGGCGGCGGGCTTCGGTCGCTGGGGGCTGACGAACAGCATGGTGGCGGCGACGCTGCTCACGGCGGAGATCCTCGACAAGCACTACCCCTACGCCGAGGTGTTCTCCCCCGCGCGCTTCTTCCCCTCCGCGTCCATCGAGGCGATGATGGAGGGCGCGCTCTATGCCGTGCGCGGCAAGAAGCGCCGCCTGTACACCGCCGCGGAACGGGAGACCTCCGCGATTCCCCGCGGAAGCGCCGCCGTCGTGCGCCATCATGGACGGCAGTACGGCGTCTACCGCGACGAGCAGGATCGGCTCTACGCCGTCTCACCCGTATGCCCCCACCGGGGCTGCGCACTGGAATGGAACGCCGACGACAAGACCTGGGACTGCCCCTGCCACGGCTCGCGCTTCGACTACACCGGACGGCGGCTGGACAGCCCCGCCCGCGCCGCGCTCAGGCAGACGGACGCCAAGCTGCTGTAACAAGAAAAACGACGGCTTACGCCGTCGTTTTTTGTTCGTTGATGGTCAGCTCCGGATGCTTCAAGTACCGCTGGAAGCTCGTCCAGAAGCGGGAGTACTCCACGCCGGAGCAGATGCGCTCGTCCAGCACGCACTTGAGCGGCAGCAGCTTTTCGCGGTACTGCCCCTCCAGATAGTTCGACGTGGGCTTGCCCATGCACAGGAACACGCCCGTGGTGCCGAACTCGTAGCAGTGGTGGTAGATGGGATCGGTGCCGATGCTCGCAAGGTTGGTGATGAACAGGCTCGTGTGGAACGGGCTTAGGTCGATGACGAACTTCGGCAGCAGGCCGTAGCGGTCCAGCAGCCGCGCAAGCCCGATCACCAGCGTCGGCAGCAGCGGGATCGAGAACATGAAGTTTGCGAACTTGTCCGTGTTGTTGTCGTGCGCCGCCACGGAGTTCTTGGCGACGATCTCCTCGATCTTCGCGTTGATGGAAAGCACGTCGTCCTCCGGCTCAAAGAACACCTTGAGCGTGGTTTCGTCCGGCGTGCCGTCCGCGCGGGTCTTGAGCATGACGAAGCTGACGCAGAAGTGGTTGCGCTGGAAGATCTTCTTGTTCATGATGAAGCGGTTGATCTTCGGGTTTTCCAGATACGCCTTGTAGTATGCCGCCAAAACCAGCGCCATATAGGAAATGCGGACGCCCTCCTTGCGCTTGCCGTGGATGAAGGCGCGCAGGATCTCCATGTCCGCGTACTCGGTGATGTAGTTCTGCGCATCGTAGCGATGCGGCATGATGTACGGGATCGCCGAGGCGATGGCCGTCTCCTTCACGCGTTTGCCGTCGGGTCTGATGGGATCACATCCTCTCATTTTCTTGCGCGGACAGTGTATAACAAATTTATAAATCATGCAAGCCTTGATTGTCCGCGGCGCGCGTTTTCTGTTCCAAAAAATTTTTCTGCTTTTCTTAAAAATATTTTTGTTTAGGTGTTGCGTTTCCCGCGCAAGCGTACTATACTGGGTGTACAAATACTCTAAAGGAGGATGCGCGCTATGAACTATGGTCGAGTCTACAACTTTTCCGCCGGTCCTGCCATGATGCCGGAACCCGTGTTGGAGGAAATTCGTGACGAAATGCTCAACTACCGCGGCAGCGGTATGTGCGTCATGGAGATGTCGCACCGCAGCGCCGTGTATCAGCAGATCATCGACGAGGCGGAGGCCGATCTCCGCGACCTGATGGGCATTCCCGACAACTATAAGGTGCTGTTCATTCAGGGCGGCGCTACGCTGCAGTTCGCCGCGATCCCCTGGAACCTGATGAAAAACGGCAAGGCGGTCTACATCGAGACCGGCGCGTGGTCGAAGAAGGCGATCGCCGAGGCGAAGAAATACGGCGAGGTCATCGTCGCCGCGTCCAGCAAGGATAAGAACTACAGCTATATCCCCGACTGCTCCGACCTCGATATTCCCGAGGACACGGACTACGTCTATATCTGCGAAAACGAGACCATCCACGGCGTGACGTGGCAGACGCTGCCCAACACCAAGGGCCATATCCTCGTCTCCGACCAGTCGTCGATGTTCCTCTCCAAGCCGGTGGACGTGAGCAAGTACGGCCTGATCTACGCGGGCGTGCAGAAGAACGTCGGCCCCGCGGGCATGGTGGTCGTCATCATCCGCGAGGATCTCATCCGCGAGGATCTCGATCCCAAAATGCCGATCTACATGCGCTACGATACCCACGCCAAGAACGGCTCCATGTATAACACACCGAACTGCTGGGCGATCTACTGCTGCGGTAAGGTGTTCAAGTATTTGAAGAGCATCGGCGGCCTTGAGGAGATGAATCGCCGCAACGTGGAGAAAGCGAAAGTCCTTTACGACTTCCTCGACTCCTCGAAGATGTTCCATGGCACCGTCGAGCCGTCGGTGCGCAGCCTGATGAACGTGCCGTTCGTCACCGGCAGCGCCGAGCTGGACGCCGAGGTCGTCAAGGCGACCAAGGCGGCGGGCTACGACAACCTCAAGGGTCACAAGAGCGTCGGCGGCCTGCGCGCGTCGATCTACAACGCCATGCCCAAGGAGGGCGTCGAGGCGCTGGTCGAATTCCTGAAGAAGTTTGAGGCGGAGCACAAGTAAAGAATGGCATAAGGAGGCTATTGTCATGCGTATTCTGGTAACCGACGGAATGGACAAGTCCGCCATCGCCACGCTGCGTGAGCGCGGACATGAGGTCATCGAGCAGTTTTATGAGCCGGGCGAGCTGGGCGAAGCGCTCAAGGACGTGGACGTGGTGGTCGTGCGCTCCAAGACCAAGGTGCGCAAGGAGCACATCGACGCGGCGAAGAACGGCAAGCTCAAGTGCATCATCCGCGGCGGCATCGGCATTGACAACATCGACGCCGACTATGCCCGCATGAACGGCATCCAAGTGCGCAACACACCGGACGCCTCCACCGAGTCGGTGGCGGAGCTGGCGCTGGCGCACATGCTGGCCTGCGCGCGCTATGTGTCCATCTCGGGCAACACCATGCGCAACGGTCAGTGGGAGAAGAAGGCCTACGGCAAGGGCATCGAGCTCGTCGGCAAGCGCCTTGGCATCTATGGCTACGGCCGCATCGGCAAGCGCCTCGGCGTCATGGCAAAGGGCATGGGCATGAACGTGCTCGCCTATCGCCGCAGCGCGATCCCCGAGAGCATCGACGACGCGGGCATCATCTATGTGGACGAGGAGAAGCTGCTGCGTACCTGCGACTTCATCTCCGTCCATGCGCCCTCCTCCCCCGCCGGTCCGATCATCACGGCGGACAAGATCGCCCACATGAAGGACGGCGTGGTCATCATCAACACCTCCCGCGGCGCAAACGTGGACGAAAAAGCGCTGCTCGACGCGCTCAACAGCGGCAAGGTCCGCGCGGCGGGCCTCGACGTCTGGATGGATGAGCCGACGCACAATCAGGAGCTCATCAACCACCCCAACGTATCCTGCACGCCGCACATCGGCGCGGCGACGGTGGAGGCGCAAAAGCGCATCGGCGCGGAGATCGTGTACATCATCTCCGGCCTGTAAAAGCCATCTAAAAGAGAGGGACGGACTCAAGTCCGTCCCTCTCTTCTCTCATTTTTCACTGTAGTTGAGGTCAATGCAGTGATCGGAAACCCCGTCACAGGTGACGGAAGCGATCGTCAGCGGACGCATGGCCTCCGCCTCGCTGAAACTCCCGTCCACGTCCACGGCTTCGTCAAACCGGACGGAGTAGAAGTACAGCCCTTTGACGAGATAGAATTCCGTCGCGGAATCAAAATCGCTGTAGATCGAGTGTCCCACGATCTCCCAGCCGTCGTCCAGCAGCTCGCCGCCGGTCTTGCCGACCAGACGATCCAGCTCCGGCTGCTTTGGCATCCCGGCGGACAGATCTTCGACCTCTGCCGCCTCCAGCGCCGCGAGCTCTTCGTCATTGCCGGAGCGCAGCGCCTGATATGCCTCCGGGGTCAGGTTTGCCACGGCGCGCATCCACGCGCCGTCCTTTTCAAACACGCAGACGTATTGTTCTTCGTTGTACGCGGAGGAATATACCTCGGCGTCCTCACCGAGTACCGCGCCCATGGTCATGGCATCCTCTTCCGGTTCGCCCACCGCGGTTTCCGGCACTACGGCGGTTTGCTTTGCGCAGCCGACCAGCAGCGCGGCGCAGAGCAGGATCAAAGCTTTTTTCATGGTATCGCTGTCCTGTGGTTATGAGCGCTCAAAGATGCGGCGCACACGCAGCACGCCCTCGATCTTCTCCAGACTTGCCACGGTGTCGCTCGGCATCGGGTGCGCCAGATCGAGCAGCGTGTAGGCGTACTCGCCGCGCGCCTTGTTGGCGAGGTTTTCGATGTTCAGGCCGTGGTTGCCGAAAAACGAGGTGATCTGCGTCAGCATGTTCGGCACGTTCTTATGCAGCACCGCCACGCGCGCCTCGGCCTCGCAGACGCCGGCGTTGATCTCCGGGAAGTTCACCGAGTGAGAGATGTTGCCGTTGTCGAGGTAATCCTGCAGCTCGTCCACCGCCATAATGGCGCAGTTGTCCTCCGCCTCCAGTGTGGACGCGCCGAGGTGCGGCAGCACGACGGCGTTTTTCATGTGGACGCTGATGGGGTTCGCAAAGTCGCTGATGTAGCAGCGCACCTTGCCGCGCTCGAGCGCCGCCGCCATGGCGTTCTCGTCCACCAGCGCATCGCGGGCGAAGTTCAGAAAGCGCACGCCGTCGCGCATCTTTTCGATCTGCTCCGCGCCGATCATGCCCTTCGTCTTGTCGGTCGCGGGGACGTGGATGCTGATGTAGTCGCACGCGGCGCAGATCTCGTCCACGCTGCCCGATTGCTGCACCGCGGGGCTCAAATGCCACGCACTCTGGATGGAGAGATAGGGGTCGTAGCCGTAGACCTTCATACCCAGACGCACGGCGGCGTTCGCGACCAGCACGCCCACCGCGCCGAGACCGATGACGCCCAGCGTCTTGCCGAGGATCTCGTTGCCCGCGAACTGCTTTTTCGCCTGCTCGGCGTCCTTGCCGATGGCGATGTCGTCGGCGTTGGCCTTCGTCCACTCCGCGCCGCCGATGATGTCGCGGGACGCGAGCAGCAGCGCCGCGATGACGATCTCCTTGACGGAGTTGGCGTTGGCGCCGGGCGTGTTGAACACCACGATGCCCTGCTGCGTGCAGCGGTCGATGGGGATGTTGTTGACGCCGGCACCGGCGCGGGCGATGGCGCGTAGCTCCTTCGGGAACGCCATCTCCTTCATGTCCGCGCTGCGGACCAGGATGCCCGCCGCCTCATCGGGCGTGTCAACGATGGTGTAGCCCTTGCGGAAACGGGACGTGCCGATGGATGCGATGTTGTTCATGCAGTAGACCTTGCGGTCTTTGCGATCTTTCATCATGTAGAATACACCCTTTTATACAAAATGCAACGCTGTTATTATGGCAGATTCACCAAAAATTTTCAATCGTGAAATCAGAGAAAGCGAGCCGTTTACAGCTCGCTTTCCTCTACCAATTGCATAATTGAGACTTCGTAGGCGACGCGCTCCACCGCCCCGCTGTCGAGCAGCTTGGTGTAATTTCGGCTCTGGACGCGTCCCTCCAGCGCGAGCCGGTCGCCCACCGACATGCCCGCCACAGTGGACGCCACCTGCCCCCACGCGATGCAGGGCAGGTAGTCCGCCCGGCCATAGTGCCGGTTGACGGCGAGGATGATGTCGCAGATGCTGCGCCCCAGCGGCGTGCGCCGCAGGTACGGCTGCTTGCAGATGACGCCGGAGAGCGCGATGCGATTGAAAAAGCTGCCGTCGCTGCGCTCGATCTCCTGCGCGAGCACCGTGATGACGAGACGGCTCCCCTGCCCGCTTTTGTTGTTGAACGAGCGCAGCTGCCCGACGACGCGCAGCGGCGTATCCTCCCTGATGGCAAGGCGTTCCACCTGGGCCTCGCTGACGACGATGACCGGACGATCCGCCTGTCCCGACAGGCGATCCACCCGCAGCGGGAACTTATAAAACTTCTGCCCGTGATTTTCGTGGGAAACGCGGGGCTCCGCCTCGGCAACGCCCCACAGCTCCACATAGTTCTGGCTGATTTCCATAGAATACCCCTCGTTTGTTTTTCGATGGTCTATCCTATGAACAGGCGTCCGCCGGTATGCCGAAGAAAACCGCTCCCGATTTCGGGAGCGGTTTTTTCGGTTCAGTCGAGCTTTTCCTTGATCTTGTCCTTGAGCTCTTCCGCCTTCGCCTTGACCTTTTCGTCGATATCGGTCTTGTCCAGCGCGTCCTGCACCTTGCCCTTGAGCTTGTCGGCGTTCTCGCGCACCTGCGCCTTGAGGGCGTCGGTGTCCACGTCCGCGGCCTTTTCCATCAGCTTGTCCGCGCCGGCGCGGATCTTCTCATCCAGATCCGTCTTGTCCAGCACGTCCTGCACCTTGCCCTTCATCTGCTTCGCCGCCGCGCCCACCTTCTCGTCGAGGTCAGTGCTGCGGAGCGCTTCCTTGGCCTTGCTCTTGAGATCGTTCAAATCCATGGTATGTTCTCCTTTCGGATGATTTTCCTTAGTATGCGCGTTACTTCTTAAAACTATCCTTTAAAGAAACGCTGCGGTTGAACACGATGTGCTCGGCGCTGGAATCCTTGCTGTCGAGGCAGAAGTAGCCAAGGCGCATGAACTGGAACGTGGGCGCGGTCTTGCCCTTCTTCTCGGTCTTGTCGTACTCCGCGGCGGCCTTCGCCAGCTCCGGCTCGATCTTGCAGCCGGTGAGCACTTCGAGCGAGTTGGGATTGAGGCAGTCGAGGAAGTTCTTGTCCGGTCCGTCCGGCGCGGGATCGCTGAACAGGTAGTCGTAGAGCCGCACCTCGGCGTCCTGCGCGGTGGCGGCGTCCACCCAGTGGAGCGTCGCGCCCTTGACCTTGCGGCCGTCGGCGGGGTCGCCGCCGCGGGAATCGGGATCGTAGGTGGCGTAGACCTCGACGACGTTGCCATTCTCGTCCTTCTTGCAGCCGGTGCACTGCACCAGATACGCGCCCTTGAGGCGGCACTCCGGGCCGTTCGGCGTGAGGCGCTTGTACTTCGGCACCGGGACCTCCATGAAGTCGTCCGCCTCGATCCATGCCTCGCGGGAGAACGTGATCTCATGCGTGCCTGCTTCGGGATCGGTGGGGTTGTTCTCTACGGAGAAGGTCTCGCTCTTGTCCTCGGGATAGTTCGTGACGATCAGCTTGACCGGGTGCAGCACCGCCATGGTGCGCTCCGCGTGCTCGTTGAGGTCCTCGCGCAGGCAGTGCTCGAGGAAGCTGTACTCCACCGTGGACGCGGACTTCGCCACGCCGATGCGCTCGCAGAAATTGCGGATGGACGCGCTCGTGAAGCCGCGGCGGCGCAGGCCGCAGAGGGTCGGCATCCGCGGATCGTCCCAGCCGGAGACGTAGTTCTGCTCGACGAGCTGACGCAGCTTGCGCTTGGACATGACTGTGTAGTTAATGCCGAGGCGCGCGAACTCGATCTGGCGCGGCTTGTGGTACGGGATGGAGACGTTGCTCACGACCCAGTCGTAGAGCGGGCGGTGTGCCTCGAACTCCAGCGAGCACAGCGAGTGCGTGATGCCCTCCAGCGCGTCCTGGATCGGGTGCGCGAAGTCGTACATCGGGTAGATGTTCCACTTCTTGCCCTGCCGGTGGTGGTCCAGATAGCGGATGCGGTAAAGCACCGGGTCACGCATATTGAAGTTGCCGGAGGCTAAGTCGATCTTCGCGCGCAGGGTCTTGCTGCCCTCGGGGAACTCGCCGTTCTTCATGCGCTCAAAGAGGTCGAGGTTTTCCTCGATGTCGCGGTCGCGGTAGGGCGAGACGGCGGGCTTGCCGATGTCGCCGCGGTTCTCGCGGAACTCGTCTGGCGTCAGGTCGCAGACGTAAGCGAGGCCCTTTTTGATGAGCTCCACGGCGTACTCATAGTCCTTTTCAAAGTAGTCGCTGCCGTAGAAGAAGCGGTCGCCCCAGTCGAAGCCCAGCCAGTGGATATCCTCCTGGATGGCGTCGACGTACTCGGTGTCCTCCTTGGCGGGGTTCGTGTCGTCCATGCGCA
>CAMJGU010000017.1 GCA_946405325.1 uncultured Clostridia bacterium
GCCTCGTCGCCGACGTCGTTGCGGATCAGCTCATAAGCGGGGGCGGCAGCCTCACGCATCTTGGCGTAATCCTCCTCGGTGAGGTCGATGACCTCAAGGCCGGCGTCCTTCATGACCTGAAGCGCCTCGTCGTTGTCGGCGATGTTGCGCTCATAGGCATAGGAGTCCATGACGTTGACGCAGACCCAGTCGAGCAGGGCGCGGTAATCATCGGGCAGGGAATCATAGAACGCCTTGTTCATATAGATACCGGACCACATGATGACGTGGTGGGTGTTGACGATATACTTCTGCTGCTCATAGAGCTTGGAGGAAGAGATCGTGTTGTAGGCGTTCTCCTGCGCCTCAACCAGACCCTGCTGGAGGGCGAGGTACAGATCGCTGAACGCGACCGGAGTGGGGTTGCAGCCCCAGGCCTGCCAGTAAGCAATCGCGGTGGGGTTCTCGAGGGTGCGGATCTTCAGGCCCTTGAGGTCTTCGAAGCTGCGGATCTCCTTGTTGGAGCTGGTCTCACGGAAGCCGCCGGGAACCAGGGACAGGACCTGCAGGCCCATGTCGTTGTAGATGCCCGCGGTGTACTTGAACAGGTCGGTGTCACGGCCGATCATGGCGAGCGCCTGCTCGTTGCTGCTGACCAGGTTCGGAGCGTCGAAGTAGCTCAGGCGCTTGTCGATCAGACCGCCGGAGGTGCCGCTGCCGATCTGGATGGAGCCCTCGCGGAGCGCCTGGTCGTTCTCGGGCACGGAGCCGAGCTCGCCGTTGGCGTAGATGGTGACGGTGATGTTGCCGTTGGAGCGGCTCTCCATCTCCTCCTTGAACTTCAGCGCGATCTTGTGGCCCGCGGAGGACTCGGGGGAGTTGTGGGACCAGATGATGTCGATCTTGTCGGTGCTGGTAATGGCGGGAGCGCCGTCAGAACCGGCGGTGGTGGCGGGAGCGGCGTCGGTGCTGCTCTCAGCGGGCTGCGCCTCGGTGGAGGTCTCGCCGCCGTTGGAGGCGGGCGCGTTGTTCTGGAGGCACGCGGTCATAGCGAGCATCATGACGGCAGCCAGAACGATGGCAAGAAGCTTCTTCGTTTTCATAGTCTGTTTCCTTTCATAGATAGTTGATATTGTTCCGGCGGACGCCGGTATATCACGGAGCATAGTTACGCGCGGCCCAGCAGGAGCAGGGAGATGCCGGGGATGAAGGTGATGAGCAGCAGGGCGATGATGAAGAAGCCCATCGGAACGAGTACCTTCTTGCCCAGCTCGCTGGCGGTGGTGTCAGCAAGCGGCGCCGCAACGAACAGGTTCAGGCCCATCGGAGGGCTGACCAGGCCGACGGCGAGGTTGGTCACCAGAATGATACCGAAGTGGATGCCGTCGATGCCGAACTGCTTCGCCGTCACCAGCAGGATCGGGCCGAGGATGGCGATGGCGGAGCCGGTGTCCATGAACATGCCCATGATCAGCAGGACGATGTCGAGCGCGATCAGGAACGTGTACGGGCTGTGGAACGCCGTGGTCAGCAGATCGGAGATCAGCGCCGGCGCCTTGAGCAGGGACAGCACGCGGCCGAACGCGATGGCAAACGCGATGAGCAGCGCGATGGGCGCGTAGGAGCGGACAGCCGCCTTGAGGTGGCCCCACAGCTCGCTGAACTTCATCGTCTTGTAGATGAACACACTGACGATGATGGCGTAGAACACGGACACGCACGCCGCTTCGGTCGGGGTCAGCTTGCCGGAGTAGATGCCGCCGAGGATGATGACCGGCGTGAGCAGCGCCCAGAAGCCGTCGAGGATCACGTGGCCGACGCCGCGCTCGCGCAGAGCGCCGACGGCGGCGTTGATCTTTTCCTTATCTTCGCCGTTCTTGATGCAGTAGATGATGCAGTAGATCATCAGGCAGAACGCGATGACGAAGCCGGGGAGGATACCGCCGGTGAACATGTCGCCCACGGACTCGCCGGTGGTGACGCCGTACATGATGAACGGAATGGAGGGCGGGATGATGACGCCGAGACCGCCCGCGGTCGCCACGATGGCGGCGGCGAACTTCTTGTCATAGCCCAGCTCGACGAGCACGGGGATGCACATGCCGCCGACGGCCGCGACCGTCGCCGGACCGGAGCCGGAGATCGCGCCGTAGAACAGGCACGTTACGACGACCGCGCAGGGCATACCGGCCTTGAGCTTGCCGACAAACACAGCAAAGACGTCAAAGAGCTTGCGGGAGATGCCGCCGCGCGCCATGATCGCGCCGGAGAGCATGAACAGGGGGATCGCCAGCACGCTGATGGTGTCGAGGCCGGAAATAAACGCGCGCATGACATAGTTGGCGTTGCCGGGGAAGGACGCGACCGCCAGAGAGGGATAGAGCGTCACCGCGATCATCGTGATGGCCAGCGGAACGCCGAGGAACATCATGACGACAAAGCCGCCGAATACAATACCGAGCATTTACTTCTTCTCCTCCTTCCCAAAACCGGACTTGCAATACTTGACCAGATCCTGGATCCCGCGGATCGTGCCGAGGCCCATGCCCAGCGGGATCGACATGTAGACGTACTTGATGGGCAGCTGCATCGCCGCGCTGATGCTGGTCGTGGACTGGATCAGTCCGATGGACTTGTAGGCGATGTAGGCGTAGACAACGATGGTCAGGATCTTCGCAAAGAGGTCGATCGCGACCTTGATCGGGCGGGGGAAGAAATTGTACACCGCGTCCACGCGAATGGTCAGGCCCTTGCGGATGCAGTAGCCCGCGCTGAGCATGCCGCTGTAGACAAACAGGTAACGGCACACCTCTTCCGCCCAGGTGAATCCGCCGCCGACAATGTTTCTGGCGATGACCTGAACCATCATCACAACAGAGAACGCCGCGAGCAGAATCACCATCAGGATCTCTTCCAGATTCTCCTCGAGGTAGGTCCACACTTTTTTCATCGTTTTTGCACTCCTCCTTCTGTTTTTTCGCAATATGACTTCTTTTTATTTATTTTCCAAAAAACTATAACATCTGATTATTGTTCTGTCAATATATTTCTGATGATTTCAGTCCGGTCCTGCCCCCGTTTTTCATAGATTTCAGCGGATTTGACAAAATCGGCGTTCCGTTTTTTTACAAAGTGCAGAAGGCCTGTCGGTCAAACAAAAAGAGCTGCGGCAAAATGCCCGCCGCGGCTCTTTCCATGCGTTCGTATTCCTTTCCAGTATCCTCGCTCACAAGCTGCCGAAGTGCAGGCAAACGCCGTTCACCTGCACCGTGTTCTTTGCTTCATACATAACCGGTTTCCTCAGTAGATGCGCTTGATGTCCTTCGGCTCGATGCCGACCCGCTCGCAGAAGCGATCCACGTCGCTTTGACTGCGTGCCAGCTCATACTCGCGGAATTTGCCCGTCTCCCGGTCAAGGAAGCCCACCACCATCTCGCCCGTGCAGATGCTCGAGCGCACAGCGGGCTCCTGCGCCGCGGGATCGTAAGGGATCCTCGGCGGTTTTTTCTTTCGAAACAGATTCATTGGATAGGAAGCACCGTCTTTCCTCTCGAGCCGCCGCCCGCCACCTTTTTGAGCGCGGCGTCGACATCCTCGAGTTCAAACACGCCGTCCACCGACGGACGGATCGCGTGCCGCGCGAGGATGTCGGACGCCTCGGCGAGCTGCGCGCCATCAGAATGGACAAAGATAAAGTCGTAGGTCTGATCGTTCCTCGCCGCCAACCGATCGTACTTTCTGCCGACAAAGCCGAACGCCAGCTTCATCACCGGCGACGCGCCGATGCGCTGTCCGAACGCCTTGTTCGGGCCGCCGCGCAGCGATACCAGCTTGCCACCGCGCTTGAGGATGGAAAACTGCTTTTCCAGCTCCGCGCCACCCAGCGAGTCGATCACATAATCCACGTCGGAGAGCACCGCGGCGTAGTCCTCTTTCTTGTAGTCAATGAACCGATCCACGCCCAGCGCCATGACGCGCTCGGCGTTCTTCGCGCTGCCGTTGGTGATGACCGTCAGGCCGCGCGCCTTCGCCAGCGGGATCGCCATCGCGCCAAAGCTGCCCGTGCCGCCGGAGATGAAGATCGTCTTTCCCGCCTGCGCGTCCATCAGCTCCAGCGCCTGCATGGCGGTCAGCGCCGTCAGCGGTACCGCCGCGGCTTCCTCGTCGGTCAGATACTCCGGCGTCCGGGCAAGCGCCGACTCGTCCACGGCGACGTATTCCGCAAACGCGCCGATACGCGAGAGCGGCAAGCGGCAGTAGACACGCTCACCGGGCTTGAACTTCGTCGCGGACGCGCCGGTTTTTTCCACCACGCCGACGCACTCGTTGCCCATGATGAGCGGCGTTTTATAAGGCACGATTGCCTTGACCTCGCCGTGGGCGATCATGTTGTCCAGCGGGTTGACCGCGGCGACGCTGACGCGCAGCAGCACGTCCTTTGCGCCGACGCTCGGCGTCGGCTGCTCACCCACCGTCAGGTGCGGTTCTTCCTTGCTGTAACGCTCTAACCATGCAGCTTTCATGCCTGTTCCTCCGTCCATGTGAATAGATAGCGGTAATTCTCCGGCGCATCGGCATCGGTCGGCGCGTCCATCACCTTCAGTGAACCGGCAAGTCCCTGCTCCCACGCGGTCAGGCAGAAGTGGTTCGCGCCGATGCCCACGTCCACGCGCTGGATGATCGGCGGATCGACCTCGCCCTTCCCTTCGCCCGCCTTGGCGTAGAAGTGGAACGCGCCGTCGCGGCGCAGCACCCGCCACGGCTGGGCGTTGGTGGCGGACGGCGCAAGCCGCAGCATTTCGAGCGGTTGGGCATAGCCGCCCGCCGCGCCGCGGCTCAGCGGCGTTTGAAAATCACCGTCGAAGAACAGCTCGCTCCAGTCCTTGCGCTGGTTGGACTTCATGCTCGAGCGCATCAGCGATTCGCTGATCGCGCGTTTCTCCGCCGGATAGCCGATGGGCGAGATCACGGGCATCCACTCGTCGTCGCCAACGTGCATCGCGCCGGTGAACGCCTTGCGGTCGAAGGTCGCCGCCAGCCAGCAGGTGCCGACGCCGAGATGCGTCGCGTACAAAACCAGCTGCTCGAAGCTGTAGCCCACCGCCTCGAGCGACAGCGCGCCCTTCGGCACCGTGACGCCGAGGAAGGTCTTTGTTCCCTTGATGACGCCGTAGGTCCCCAGCTTTTTTGCCGAGCCGTCGCCCGTTTCGAGCACATGCACCGTCACGGGAACGTCGAACGGATTGCGGAGATCTTTCGCGTAAGCCGTCAGCTTCTCCAACGTTTCTCCGTCCAGAGGTTTTGCGTCAAAGGTTCTCACGCTGTGCCGCTTTTGGATCGTATCGCATACCGGAAAATCAGAAAACATCGTCGTTCCTCCCCGTTCATTGTTGTTGATTCATTCTACAATAACAAGGCAAATCTGTATATTCGCAAAATTCATGTATTGCGAAATAGGAAACAAATCATTATAATTGTGCAAGCAAGGATGGTGATGGGTTGTGATCGAGCGGAAAACGACCAGGGAATTGATTTTGAGTTCTCTGTATGACCTGCTTCGGGAGACGCCGTACGAAAAGATCACGGTCTCCGCGATCGTCAAAAACTGCGGGATCTCCCAGCGCACGTTTTACAATCATTTTAAGGACAAGCACGACCTCGTGGAATGGTCGTACCTGCACGTGTTGGACGAATATTACGCGAAAAACTGTACGGAGATGACCTTTCACAAGTGGCTGCTCTTCACGGCGGAAACCGCGTGGGAGCATCGGCTCATGCTGCAAAAATTCGCGCAGTACAGCGGGCAAAACAGCCTGCGCGCATCGTTGCAGCAGCCGTTGTCCGAGCGCTGTCTGACGGTGATTCACGATGTGTACGGCGATCCGGTTACGGATCAGCTTCGTGCCGTTGTGTCGTTTTATGTCGGTGGTCTGATCAGCTATGTCGAGCGCGCGCTGATCGACGCCGACATTCCGACGCCGGAGCAGAGCGTGGAGCTCTTTGAGCTGTGCATTCCGCGCTGCATGGCGAAATATTTATAGCGGATTCCCTCTTGACAAGTGAACGTTCGTTCTCTATAATACAAGAGAACGAACGGTCACTTATTGTTTGGGAGGTTGCACGATGGCAAGGGATACCAAGGAAAGAATTCTGGCGGCGGCGCTGGAGATGTTCTCGCAAAACGGCTATGCGGGGACGAACATCCGCGAGCTGACCGCGTCTCTGGGACTGGTCAAGTCCGCGATGTACCGTCATTTCGAAAGCAAGGAGGATATCTGGAACGCCCTGCTGGACGAGATGATCGCCTACTACGCCGAGCGCTTCGGCTCGCCGGAGCATCTGCCGCCGGTGCCGGATTCGTTGGAGGCGCTGGTGGCGATGACGATGCGGATGGTGGATTTCACGATCCACGACGAAAGGATCATCATGACGCGAAAGCTGCTGACCATCGAGCAGTTCCGCGACGAGCGCGCCCGTGATCTGGCGACCAAGCACTTTCTCACGGGGCTCAAGGAGATGTTCACGCACGTTTTCAGCGGCATGATGGAAAGCGGGCTGCTCCGCCGGGACGACCCCGCGATGCTGGCGTTTGCCTACACCGCGCCGATCTCGGCGCTCATCCACCTCTGCGACCGCGAGCCGGAGAAAACGGACGACGCCATCGCGCAGATCGAGGCGTTCAGCCGGCACTTCATCAAGACCTACGGGGCATGACAGGAGGCAGCGACCATGAGCGAAACGGCAATGCTGGAAATCAGGCACTATTCCAAATCCTACGGCGGCGGGAAAAAGGCGGCGGACGACGTGAGCCTCACCGTCATGGGCGGCGACATCTACGGCTTCATCGGTCACAACGGCGCGGGCAAATCCACAACGATCCGCGCCGTCGTGGGCGTGCTGGACTTCACCGAGGGCGACATTTTTATCGACGGACACTCCGTCAAGACGGAGCCGATGGCGTGCAAGCGCGTCACGGCGTACATTCCCGACAATCCCGACCTTTACGAAAATCTGACCGGGATTCAATATCTGAACTTCATCGCGGACGTGTTTGGCATCAGCGCCGCGGAGCGCGAGGCAAGCATCAGGCAATACGCCGACCGATTCGAGATCACCGCCGATCTGGGCGGGTTGATCAGCGCCTACTCCCACGGCATGAAACAGAAGCTCGCGATCATCTCCGCGCTGATCCATCATCCCAAGCTGCTGGTGCTGGACGAGCCCTTTGTGGGACTTGACCCGAAGGCGTCGTTCACACTCAAGGAGATCATGCATGAGCTGTGCAATCAGGGTACGGCGGTCTTTTTCTCGACCCATGTGCTGGACGTGGCGGAAAAGCTGTGCAACAAGGTCGCCATCATCAAGCGCGGCAAAATCATCGCCTCCGGCGCCATGGCGGAGCTGACCGCGGGGCACTCGCTGGAGGAGGCGTTTTTGGAGGCGGACGGCGATGAAGCATAACATTCTGCTGCTCAAAACGCTGCTGCTCTCCACCAGCGCGCGCAACATCTACCGCTATACGACGGACAGAAAAAAGCGCAGGCGCATCGTGGGCGGCGCCGTCGGCGTCGTGTGCCTGTACGCCATGGTCATGGCGTACAGCATCGCCATGTGCATGGGTTACGGCAGCGTGGGGCTGATCGACGCCGCGCCGGTGCTGTGCGCGCTGACGGTCAGCGCGCTTGCGTTCCTGTTCACGTTCTTCAAAACCAACGGGTATCTTTTTAACTTCAAGGAATACGACATGCTGATGTCGCTCCCCTTTGAGGCGAAAACCGTCGCGGGCTGTAAGTTCCTTTATATGTACGTCAAGAGCCTGCCGTGGTATCTGAGCATCTCGCTTGCCATGCTGATCGGCTACGGAATTTACGCCCGGCCGGCGGCGTATGTGTATCCGCTCTGGATCGTGCTGTCGTTCTTCCTGCCCATCGTCCCGATGCTCGTCTCCGCCTTTCTGGGCTTTCTGATTGCCAGAGTCAGCGCGGAATTTCGGAAAACCAATCTCATCCAGACCCTGCTCACGTTCCTCTTTGTCCTATTCTGCTTTTCCCTGCGCTTCATCATCGAGGATCTGTTCCGGAACGACAAGGTGGAGGAAACGCTGGAGGCCGCCGCCACGATGACCGACAGCGCAGCGGGCGTCTATCTGCCTGCGAAGTGGTTTGCCGACGCGGTCACAAAGCACGACCTGCTGGCCGCACTGCTGCTGATCGGGGTGAGTGCGCTGCTGTTCGCGGCGGTGTTCCACGCCGTCGGCAAGTCGTACCGGAACATCAACTCCGCGCTCAAATCCCATGCCGCGGCGAAGCGCTATCAAATGACTGCGCAGAAGCGGCGCAGCGTCACTGCCGCCATCGCGTTCAAGGAATGGAAGCGGCTGACCGGCTCCACCGCGTACATGGTCAACGGCGCCATGGGCGAGGTGCTGGCGGTGCTGCTGGGTGTCGCCACGCTCCTCGTCGGCTTTGATCGCATCGTCGCCATCGTCACGCAGAACGCCCCCTTCGACGCGGCGATCCTCCAGCCCGCGATCCCGTTCATCGTCTATTTCCTCGTCGGCATGATGGCGACCACGGCGTGCTCCCCCTCGCTGGAGGGCAAGAACTACTGGATCGTCCAAAGCCTGCCCATCGAAACCAAGACTCTGTATCTGGGCAAGATGCTCTTCAACATGATGCTGTCCGTTCCGGCGATGGCGGTCTCGACCCTGTGCCTGTGCATCTCCGCGCACGTCCCGGTGCTGAATACGCTGCTGTATCTGCTGCTCGGCCTTGCGCTGTGCGCGTTTTCGACGGCGTGGGGCTGCGTCTGCGGCGTCCGGCACATGCGCCTGGACTGGGAGAACGAGATCGAGGTCATCAAGCAGGGCGCAGGAGTGGCGATCTATCTGCTGCCGAACATGTTCGTGGTCATGGGGCTGACCGTGCTGGCGGTCGTCCTCGGACTGCGCATGGATCATCGGCTGCTGACGCTCGCGTTTACCGCGGTTGCCGCGGCACTTGCCGCGCTGAGCTGCCGGCGGGTGATGGTTCTGTCCCGGCGCTGAGGGAAACGGCATGGTCCTATACATTCACGGCAAAAACGGCAGCGCGGCGGAAAGCGAGCACTATGCGCCGCTGTTTCCCGGCAGCGAGGTCATCGGTTTGGATTATCAGACCTTTACCCCGTGGGAAACGGGGAAGGAAATTCTGGATGCCGTATTGGGTCTGAAAGAAAAGTATGGCAGCGTCACCCTGATCGCCAACAGCATCGGTGCGTATTTCAGCATGAACGCCGGGATCGACACAATGATCCGCAGGGCGTACTTCATCTCCCCCATCGTTGACATGGAGAAGCTGATCGGCGACATGATGCTGTGGGCGGGCGTGACGGGGGCAGAGCTGGAAGCCAGAGGCGTGATCCACACCGACTTCGGCGAGGATCTGTCCTGGGACTATCTCCGCTATGTGCGAAGCCATCCCATCCGGTGGGACGCGCCGACGCAAATCCTTTATGGGGAAAACGATGCGCTGACCTCATTGGAATCCATCCGCAGCTTTGCCGCGCGGCACAACGCCGCCCTCACGGTGATGAAGGGCGGCGGGCATTGGTTTCACACAGAGGCGCAAATGCGCTTTCTGGACGATTGGATCAGTCCCCGATATAAGTAAACCGTCGGTACGTTTTTCCGTCCCGCTCCACGGTTTCGTTCCACATCGTCGCAGGGCGCACCCAGACGCCGTGTTCGCCGTAGAGCGCGCGGTAGACCACCATTGGCTCCAGCGTTTCGGAATGCTTCGCGAGGTAGAGCACCTCGTACTCGTTGCCCTTGAAATGGCGATAACGCCCGATCTTGATCTCGTCCATCGTCTTACTCTCTCTTTTCTGTCCCGGATTAC
>CAMJGU010000018.1 GCA_946405325.1 uncultured Clostridia bacterium
TTGCATTGTTCCTCGCGCTTGTCATGACGCTCGCGCTGGTCGCCTGCGGCGGCGGCAGCTCCACCCCCTCCGGCGGCGAAGCGGCCGCGCCCGCGGAAACCAGCACCGGCGGCGGTGAGGCGGCTGCGCCCGCCGAGACCTCCGGCGGCAAGCTGAAGGTCGGCGTTGTCCTCGTCGGCGACGAGAACGAGGGCTATACCTTCGCCCATATGGACGGCATCCGCAAGGCGGCCGCGGCGGTCGGTCTGTCCGACTCCGACATCGTGTGGTTCTACAACATCCCCGAGTCCGAGGAATGCTACGACAAGTGCATTGAGTGCGTCGAGCAGGGCTGCAACCTCGTCATCACCAACTCCTACGGCCACCAGACCTATTGCCAGCAGGCCGCCGAGGAGACCCCCGACGTGGAGTTCGTCGCCATGACCGGCGACACCGCGCTCAAGTCCGGCCTGCCCAACTTCCACAACGCGTTCAACATGACCTTTGAGTCCCGTTACGTCTCCGGTCTCGTCGCCGGTCTCAAGCTCAAGGAAATGATGGATCAGGGCCTCGTCACCGACCCGTACATCGGCTACGTCGGCGCGTTCCCCTACGCGGAAGTGGTCTCCGGCTACACCGGCTTCTTCCTGGGCATCAAGTCCATCGTCCCCGAGGCGCACATGGACGTGCAGTACACCAACTCCTGGTTCAACATTCAGGACGAGGGCAAGGCCGCCGAGGCTCTGATGGCGCGCGGCTGCTGCATCATCGGCCAGCACGCTGACTCCACCGGCGCTCCCAAGGCGGTCCAGACCGCCAAGGACAACGGCAAGGCGGTCTACTCCGTGGGCTACAACATCGACATGCTCGCCGCGGCGCCCACCGCCGCGCTGACCTCCTCCACCAACGACTGGAGCGTGTTCTACACCGAGGCGTTCCAGACCATGCTCGACGGCGGCAAGCTCCCCACCGACTGGTCCAAGGGCTATGAGGCCGGCGCGGTCGCCATCACCCCGCTCGGACCCGAGGTCGCTCCCGGCACCAAGGAAGCCGTTGACGCTGCCGAGGCCGCCATCAAGGCCGGTACGCTGCACGTCTTCGACACCAGCACCTTCACCGTCGGCGGCGCGCCCGTCACCTCCGCGTTCACCTTCGACTCCGACGGCGACTGGACCAACGACACCAACGAGGGCATCGTGGACGGTTACTATCACGAGTCCGAGTATATCTCCGCGCCGTCCTTCGGTCTGCGCATCGACGGCATCACCGAGCTCAACTGATCGCATAAAAGAAAAGGCTGCTCCGGCAGCCTTTTCTTTTTGTTCACGGCTGACAAATTTTCAGGCATCATGCAAAATTATTTGTGTTTGTTGTTTACAAGCCCCGGGATTTCTGATAGAATGGTGCGGTAGAAATGGGCTAAATGCAGCCTCTTCCGAAATCCCAGAAAGAAAGGATGATTGCTTTGGCTGTACCTTGCGCCATCAAGATGGAGAACATCACCAAGCGCTTCGGTAAGGTCGTCGCCAACGACCATATCAACCTGGAGCTGCATGAGGGTGAGATCCTCTCGCTGCTGGGCGAAAACGGCAGCGGCAAAACCACGCTGATGAATCAGCTCTCGGGCATCTACTTCCCCGACGAGGGTCAGATCTACGTCCACGACAAGCCGGTGACCATCGGCTCGCCCAAGGACGCGTTCGACTGCGGCATCGGCATGATCCACCAGCACTTCAAGCTCGTCGACGTGTTCACCGCCACGGAGAACATCGTCCTCGGCCTCGAGGGCGAGGGCAAGTTCGACCTCAAGGCCGCCGGCGCGAAGATCAAGGAGATCTGCGAGCGCTACGGCTTCGACATCAAGCCCGACCAGAAGATCTACGACATGTCGGTGTCCCAGAAGCAGACCGTCGAGATCGTCAAGGTGCTCTACCGCGGCGCGGACATCCTCATCCTCGACGAGCCCACCGCCGTGCTCACGCCGCAGGAGACCGACAAGCTCTTCGACATCATGCGCGCGATGAAAAAGGACGGCAAGTCGCTCATCATCATCACGCACAAGCTCCACGAGGTGCTGGACGTCTCCGACCGCGTGGCGGTGCTGCGCAAGGGCGAGTACATCGGCGACGTGATGACCAGGGACGCCGACCAGCAGTCGCTCACCGACATGATGGTGGGCCACAGCGTCACGCTGAACATCGACCGCCCCGAGCCGAAAAATCCCACGCCGCGCCTCGAACTGCGCAACCTCACGGTGTACGACGAGCTGGGCGTCAAGCGTCTCGACAACGTCAGCTTCACCGCCATGGGCGGCGAGATCTTGGGCGTCGCGGGCGTCGCGGGCAGCGGGCAGAAGGAGCTGCTGGAGTCCATCGCGGGGCTCTACCCCGTCCGCTCCGGCGAGATCGTCTATCACAACCCCGTCAGCGGCAAGGACGAAAACCTCGTCGGCATGGACCCGCTGGACATCAAGAAGGCGGGCGTCGGCATGTCGTTCGTGCCGGAGGATCGCCTCGGCATGGGTCTTGTCGGCACGATGGGCATGACGGGCAACATGATGCTCCGCTCGTGGCGCAAGGGCAAGAGCCCCTTCGTCGACCAGAAGGGCCCGGAGGACTTGGCGAACCACATCTGGCACGAGCTGGAGGTCGTCACCCCCAGCACCTCCTTCCCCGTGCGCCGCATGTCCGGCGGCAACGTGCAGAAGGTGCTCGTCGGGCGCGAGATCGCGCAGGAGCCGGCGGTGCTCATGTCCGCCTACGCCGTGCGCGGCCTCGACATCAACACCTCCTACGCCATCTATAACCTGCTCACGGAGGAGAAGATGAAGGGCGTCGCCGTCATCTACGTCGGCGAAGACCTCGACGTGCTGCTGGAGCTGTGCGACCGGCTGGTCGTGCTCTGCGGCGGACAGGTCTCCGGCGTGGTGGACGCGCGCAAGATCACCAAGGAGGAAGTCGGCCTCCTGATGACGCAGCACAGAAAGGAGGAGGCCGTATGAGTACTCCCGAACGCAGCGGACACGAGCCTCTGCTCCGCATGGCGAAGCGCGGCGAGCTGCTGCCCGCCTGGAAATCCTGGGGCATCCGCGTGATCGCGCTGCTGCTGAGCCTGATCGTCAGCGGTATCGTGATCGTGATGGTCTCCGGCCTCAACCCCGCGGCGGTGTTCGCCACGATGCTCGACGGCGCGGTGGGCACGAGCAAGCGCGCGTGGGTCACGGTGCGCGACGCGATGACGCTGCTGTGCATCGCCGTCGGTCTCGCGCCCGCGTTCAAGATGCGCTTCTGGAACATCGGCGCCGAGGGCCAGATCCTCGTCGGCGCGATCGCCTCGGCGGCGTGCATGATCTACCTCAAGGCGCTCCCCACGCCGGTGCTGCTGCTCGTGATGATCTGCGCGAGCCTTGTCGCCGGCGGTATCTGGGGCTTCTTCCCCGGCGTGTTCAAGGCGCGCTGGAACACCAACGAAACGCTCTTCACGCTGATGATGAACTACATCGCCATCCAGCTCACGAGCTACTTCGTGGCGCTGTGGGAAAACCCGTTCGGCTCCAACAGCGTCGGCGTCATCAACTCCCAGCACAAGCAGGGCTGGCTGCCCAATCTGTTCTCGGAGGGCTACAACAAGGACTTCGGCTGGAACGTGGTCATCGTCCTCGCGGTGACGGTGCTGATGTACCTCTACATGAACAAGTCCAAGCACGGCTATGAGATCGCCGTCATCGGCGACAGCGAGAACACCGCGCGCTACGCGGGCATCCGCGTCAACCGCGCTTACGTCCGCACGATCATCCTCTCCGGCGCGATCTGCGGTCTCGCGGGCTTCGTCGCCGTCTCCGGCGCGAGCCACACCATCTCCACCTCCACCGCCGGCGGGCGCGGCTTCACCGCGATCATCGTCGCGTGGCTGGCGCAGTTCAACAGCGTGGTCATGGTCATCTTCTCGTTCCTGCTGGTGTTCCTCCAGAAGGGCGCGCAGGCGATCGCGTCGAGCTACAACCTCTCGCAGGAGGTCAGCGAGATGATCACCGGCATCATCCTGTTCTTCCTGCTCGGCAGCGAGTTCTTTGTCAACTACACGGTACACTTTAACAGCGGAAGGAGGGGGAAATGATGCTGACGCAAGACCAACTGCTGGCCCTCATCAACTCCGCCATCGCGTTCGGCACGGTCATCATGCTCGGCGCCATCGGCGAAATATTGATCGAGAAGGCGGGCAACCTCAACCTCGGTATTCCGGGCATCATGTACCTCGGCGGCATCGGCGGCATGATCGCGGCGTTCTACTATGAGGTAAACGGCGGGCAGTCCCCGGTCACGGGCCTGATCCTGAGCTTCATTTGCTCGATGCTCTTTGCGGCGTTGGGCGGCCTCATCTACGCGTTTCTGACCATCACGCTGCGCGCGAACCAGAACGTCACGGGACTGACGCTCACCATCTTCGGCGGCGGCGTCGCGAACTTCTTCGGCGCGAGCCTCAACACCCTCGCCGGCGGCGTCGGCCAGATCAGCGTGCCGGTCACCTCCAGCGCGTACATCGCCTACACCAAGCTCGGCTACATGGGCACGCTCGGCAAGCTGTTCTTCGCCCACGGGTTCATGGCGTATCTCGCCATCGTGCTCGCCGTCGCGATGCGCTACTTCTTAAACCGCACGCGCACGGGTCTGAACCTCCGCGCCGTGGGTGAGAATCCCGGCACCGCGGACGCCGCGGGCATCAACGTCACGAAGTACAAGTATATCTCCATCACCGTCGGCGCGGCGATCGCGGGTCTCGGCGGACTGTTCTACACGATGGACTACATCAAGGGCACCTGGGCGAACGACGGCACGATCGAGGGCCTCGGCTGGCTCGCCGTGGCGCTGGTCATCTTCGCCACCTGGAAGCCCATCAACGCGATCTGGGGTTCGTACCTGTTCGGCTTCGTGTACTGGGCGTACCTCTACATTCCCGGCCTCTCCCGCAAGTCGCTGGAGCTGTTCAAGATGCTGCCGTACCTCATCACGCTGATCGTGCTGATCATCGTGTCGCTGCGCAAGAAGCGCGAGAATCAGCCCCCGGCATCGTTGGGTTTAAGTTATTTCAGAGAAGAGAGATAAACAGGAAAAGCGGCGCAAGCCGCTTTTCCTGTTTCGGGAGAAGAATATGAAATCATTGCTCATTCAAAACATCCGCACCCTCGTCTCCTGCGACGACAATGACGCGGTATGGCAAGGCGTTGACCTTTACGCGGAAGATGGCGTCATCAAAGCCATCGGCACTTCCCTGCCGCAGACCGCGGATACGGTCATCGACGCGAGCCATATGCTCTGCTACCCCGGGCTGGTCAACACGCACCACCATTTGTATCAGGTGTTCTCCCGGAATCTTCCCGAGGTGCAGAACATGGAGCTGTTCGACTGGCTCAAAACGCTGTACGAGATCTGGAAGAATCTGGACGTGGACGTTGTCCGCCTCTCGTCCCTCGTCGGCATGGGCGAACTGCTCAAGCACGGCTGCACCACCTGCTTCGACCACCACTACGTCTTCCCCCATGGAAGCGGCGACCTGCTGGGCGCGCAGTTCGCGGCGGCGGACGAGTTAGGCGTGCGTTTCCACGCCTCGCGCGGGAGCATGGATCTGTCGGTCAAGGACGGCGGCCTGCCGCCCGACAGCGTGGTGCAGACGGTGGATGAAATTCTGCGGGATTCCGCCGACGCCATCGAGCGGTTCCACGACCCCGCGCCCTACGCCATGCATCGCGTGGCGCTCGCGCCCTGCTCGCCGTTCTCCGTCTCCGCCGATCTGCTGCGCGAGAGCGCGAAGCTCGCGCGTCAGTACCGTGTGCGGCTGCACACGCACCTGTGCGAGACCAAGGACGAGGAAAACTACATGCTCGCGCGCGAGGGCGTGCGCCCGCTTGCGTACATGGAGCGGCTGGGCTGGCTCGGGGACGACGTGTGGTACGCCCACGGCATCCACTTCAACGATGAGGAATTGAAGCTGCTCGCGGACACCGGCACCGGCGTCGCCCACTGCCCCATCTCCAACATGAAGCTCGCCTCCGGCGTGGCGCGCGTGCCGGAGATGCTGCGCCTCGGCGTGCCGGTCGGCCTCGCGGTGGACGGCTCCGCGTCCAACGACGGCTCGAGCCTCATGGAGGAGCTGCGCGTGGCGTATCTGCTGCACCGGCTGCACGCGAGCCACGACGCGCCGTCGGGCTATGATATTTTGAAGATGGCGACGCGCGGCAGCGCGCGGCTGCTGGGGCGCGACGACATCGGGCAGCTGGCCGTCGGCAAGTGCTGCGACCTGTTCCTCGTGGACGCGCGGCGCTTGGAACTGGTCGGTTCGCTGTACGACCCCAAGTCCGTGCTGGCGACGGTGGGTCTCCGCGGCGCGGTGGATACCACCGTCGTGAACGGCAAAGTGGTCGTCGAGCATGGGCGGCTTGTGACCGTGGACGAGGAACGCCTCGCGCATGACGCGGGCGCGCAGTGCGCGGCGTATCTCAACCGATAAAAAAGCGGCGGGCTTTGCCCGTCGCTTTTTCTCTTACAGATACCGGTCCATCTTGCGCCACCAGTCCTCCAGGCGCTCCTCCGCGCGATCCTGCTCGGCACGGATGTAGGCGCGCACCTGCTCGCGGCCCTCCTGCATCTTTTCCTGCCGCTCGCGCAGGAAGGCGCGGAACTCCTCGCGGCCCTCGCGGATGTGGGCGAGCAGCTCGTCGCGGTCGGCGGTGAAGTCGTCGCGCATCTCGTCGCGCACTTCCTCGAGCAGCGCGAAGGTGTCCATCAGCTCGCCCTGAGACTTGAGGAAGCCGTCCATGGGCTTTTTGTGCTCGGGATACCTGCCGCTGCGGTAGTCGTCGATGACGACCTCGTAGCGCTCATAGGCCCGCGCCACCGCGTCCTCCCACGAGAGGTAGAGCTGGCTCTGGGCGTTCTCGCCCACGCGGCGCATGGCGTCGCGGTCGGCGCAGAGCGCCGTCAGCTTCGCGGCGAGCGACGGCGCGTTCTCCTCGATGAAGAAGCCGTTTTGCCCGTCGGTGACGCCCTCGGCGGCGCAGGAGCCCGCGACCATCACCGTCGCCGTGGCGCTCGCCGCCGCCTCGCGCACGACGAGTCCGTTGGTGTCGAACGTGGACGGGAACAGGAACAGGTCGGCGCGGGTGTACCAGCCGCGGATGGTCTCGCGGTCGGAGATCGCGCCGGTGAAGAAGCACACGTCGTCCAGCCCCAGCTCGTGCGCGGTCTCGCGCACCGCGGCGCCGTCCGCGCCGTCGCCGATGATCACCATGCGGAACGCCGTACCCTGCGCCTTGAGCGCGGCGAGCGCGTCGAGGATGATGCGCAGACCCTTGTACCACATGAGCCGCCCGACGAAGAGGAACATCGGCACGTCGCGCGGCAAGTCATATCCCTTGACAGCCGCCTCCACCGCCGCGTCGTCCACGCCGCCGCGCGGCACGTCCACGCCGTTTTCCATCACGCGCCACGCGCCCTCGTAGCCGAGGGATTCGAGGTTCTTGCCCGCGCCCTCGCTGACGACCCAGATCTCGTCGCAGGCGGAGACGTTCTCCACCAGCGCGCGCTTCGCGCTCTCCTGCAGGAGCTTGCTCTTGATCGCCTTGGCGATGTCGATGTCGAACTTGGTGTGGTAGGTCAGCACCAGCGGCACGTCCAGCACGTTGCGCAGCTCACGGGCGAGGAACGTGCTCGCGATGGGGCAATGCGTGTGCAGCAGCTCCACGTGCTCGTCCTGCACGCGCCGCGCCGTCTCCGGCGAGAACGGGTAGCCCGCGACGTAGCCCACGAGCTTTCGCGTGTCGATGCTGGGATAGCGGATGACGGGATAGGCGTAGCCCTCGTCCGTCGCGCCGGGAACGCTCGGCGTCACGACCACGGCGTGGCCGTGGTGCGCTTCGATGTTCTTCGCGTAGTTCACGACCGCGTTGGACACGCCGTCGATCATCGGCGGGAACGAGTCGTTGAGTAAGCAGATGGAATGTCTGTCAGCCATGCATAACTCTCCTTTGTTTGCAATCGCAACGAACAGTATAGCATGTTTTTCCGAAATATGCTATACTGTTTGCGTCGAAAGGGGGCGCTGTGTTTGCGAATCCTGGATTACACCGTGCCGCCGGAGCGGGACGGTCAGCCGCTGCGCAATATTCTGCGCGGGGAGCTGCGGCTCTCCTATACCCTGCTCAAAAGCCTCAAATGGCGGGAAAACGCCATTTTATTGAACGGCTCCCCCGCCCACGTCAACGCCATCGTGCATGCCGGCGACACGGTTCGCGTCACGCTCTCCGAGCGCCGCGCGGCGCAGGCGCTCGCGCCCTGTGATTTAAAACTGGATATCGTCTACGAGGACGAGGATCTGCTGGTCATCAACAAGCCCGCGAATGTCGCCATGCACCCCCGCCGCGGCGACCCCGGCGCGCCGGATATCGCCTCGGCGCTGGCGTCGTACCTCGGCGACGGCTCCGCCGCGCACTTCGTAAGCCGCCTCGACAAGGGCACGAGCGGCCTCTTCATCGCCGCCAAGACCGGCTACGTCCACGACCGGCTGCGCGTCGCGCTGCACACCGAGGAGCTGCGGCGCGAGTATCGCGCGATCGCCGTGGGCCGCGTCACGCCGGAGCGCGGGACGATCGCCCTCCCCATCGGCCGCGCCGACGGCTCCATCGTCCGCCGCTGCGTGCGCGAGGACGGGTTGCCGTCCCAAACCGAGTACGAGGTGCTCTCGCAAAACGACGATTTTTCGTTTCTGCGGCTCATGCCGTACACCGGGCGCACGCATCAGCTGCGCGTCCACATGACGGCGCTGGGGTATCCGCTCGCGGGCGACTGGCTCTACGGCGTGGAGGACAAAACCCTCATTCCCCGCCCCGCGCTGCACTCCTATGAGCTTTGGTTCGCCCACCCGATCACCGGCAAGGAGTTGCACTTTACGGCACCGCTGCCACAGGACATGGCGGCGCTCTGCCGCCGGTTTGCCCGTTAGCGCTCCGATTTCAGCAGCGCGTAGCAGCTCGTATCGCAAATGCCCTGATTGTTCCGGTCGGCGCTGCGCATGGTGCCCTCATACTTCATGCCGCACTTCCGCATGACCATGCCGGAGTGCGGATTGTTCGGGTCATGCCGCGCCGCCACGCGGTTCGCTCCCACCTCGTCGAAGAAGAAATCCATCACCGCGCTAAGCGCCTCGGACGTGATCCCCTGACGCCACCACGCTTTCCCGATGCAGTAGCCGATCTCCGCCGCGTCGATGGCGTCGTCCACACGCACCGCGCTGATGCTGCCGATCGTGTCGCTGCCGTGGCTTTTGAGGACGATCGCCCACTGGTAGCAGGTATCCTTTTCGTAGTCGGCGACCCACTCCGCCAGCACCGCCCGGCTCACCTCCACGCTCGTATGCGTGGGCCACGTCAGATACCGGGTCACGTCCGGGTCGGACGCCCAGTTCCGGTACATCGCCTGCGCGTCGTCGACGGAGAACCGCCGCAGCACCAGCCGTTCGGTCTCGATGGTTTTCGTTCCGCAATGCTTCATATCGCGCACCCCGCAAGTTTGGATGGCTCCACTTTACCACACGCCGCATGGTCTTGCAAGGTTTTCCCCCTTGCGCATGGCGGCGCGATTCGATATAATATTACGTTGAACAACATGAGGGAGGATTTGACCCATGAGTGAAAACATCATTTACTGCTTCTCCGGCACCGGCAACTGCCTGGACATCGCCAAAAACATCGCCCGCG
>CAMJGU010000019.1 GCA_946405325.1 uncultured Clostridia bacterium
GTTCGTGCCCGAGAACGAACGGGCGCTGAACTGGTCCATGGCGGGCAACACCGGCGATTACACCGGCAGCGACCCGGACGTGCCGACCGGCGCGTATGAATATTCCCGCTGCGGCTATGCCTATCGGGTTCCGGACGGCTGGCGCTGCGAGATCGTCGGCACCGGTTGGTGATACCCCCTCTTGTTCTGTGAACACCTTACAGCACGAAATACATCACGCCCGCGTAGGTCGGTTGACCGCGCGGGCGTGATAGTGCTTAAACGTAGATTAGTTCTGCCCCGACCATTTCCTCCGCTCTTGCCCGGATGTTGTTCATCGCGCCGACCCAACTCATCTGGTCGGTGGCCTTGAGCTGCTCGGTAACGCCCTCCCGCTCTGCCATCTGCCTTATCAGCCAGTCAAGCATTTCCTCCGCCTGTCGTTCGATCTCGGCAACGTGATCGTCAAGGGTTCCGTTCAGGAGCATCGCGGTGTAGGTCACGCTCCGATGCTCTTTGAGGAAGCGACGATACCTCTGTCCCCAGATGCCGGTGGGCTTTTGCTCCGGCAAGATCAGGCAGGGGAGGTAGTAGTCGCCGCAACGCTCGTACCACAGACCGTTGCTCTCGTTAAAAATATACTTGTCCATTCTGAAATTCTCCTCTATAATCTGATGTAGGTTTCAACTGCTCATTGTGATGTGCGTTTGAGGTGAACGAAAATGGTTGGCTACAAAATGGCTACAAAAATTCTGAAGACGCCCCGTAAAGCGTGGAATGTCGGGAATAAGTGGACGAAATGCGTATTTGAAGTGCGTTTTTTCACGAGATGTCAATGCCGTCGAGTCGAGTGGGAATAAAATCACTTGGCTGACAAGTGCCCGGAAATCGTTGTATATCAACGGTTTCCGGGCACTTTTTATTATTCCTTCCGGCGATTTGCAACACTTTTGCAACACGCAATTGCGCGAAAATGATTTGCAACAGATGGAATAATCTCGGGTGGCTTTGTAGAATGGAGTTCTCTATTTATGTCATTGAGTGTTGTTTTCTTCAGATTTCTATGATACCATTATACTTATATAAGTAATGCGATGCTACAATGGATTACAATTACTGGTTACATATAACGTTCAAATTGGGCAAATGATTAAGATATGGGAAATATTGAGAATAGAATAAAAACTGAAGATTCGTCCGTCCATGATTGGTACAGATTTGTATTGTCATTTCCTCCCCATCTTGTTCGACAGTATTTAGAATTATTCAATGCTACGCATGATTCATTTGTGTTGGATCCTTTTTGCGGAACTGGAACTACAAATGTTGAGTGCAAGAAGCAAATGATTCCTTCATGGGGAATCGAAGCAAGTCCAATAACGCATTTCGCAAGTAAAACGAAGTGTAATTGGATGTTAGAACTAGAAGGGTTTGTGGAAAAAGCAGAGCAGATTGCAGGTACAGCAGCAAAAACAATTTCCACTCTAAATGAGCTTCGCACACTATCCGAAGATCAAAATGGATTGATTCTGAAAAACTCCATTAGTCCCAAGCCTTTGAGTGATGTGCTAGTTTTGAGAGATGCAATAAATTCGGCACCTGCTCAATACCGAGATTTTTTTTCCCTTGCGTTAGCCAAACATATTGTGTACTCATTTAGCAATTTGAAATTTGGTCCGGAGGTAGGTATCAGCAGAACAAAGAGAGAGTCTGTAGATGTAATCAGTATTTGGCTTGCTGAGATTCAGCAAATGCGAAATGACATTGATTTTTGGCAAAGCCATGCGAGCATTCTTTCTGACATAACCTATGGAGATTCAAGGAACATACGGAAAGAAGACTATTATGGTCGCGTAAACTGTGTCATAACATCTCCACCTTATCCAAACGAGAAAGATTACTCAAGGACAACAAGACTCGAATCAGTTATTCTGGGATATATTAGCACAAAACAAGAACTCAGGAACATAAAGAAGGGGTTTATTCGCTCAAATACCAAGAATGTTTATCGGGGCGATTCAGATTCTCAATATGTCGATAACATAGAATCGATCAACAGGCTAAGCGACGAAATAGAACAGCGGAGAATAGAATTAGGAAAAACTTCGGGATTTGAACGACTCTATTCTTCTGTTGTTAAGCAGTATTTTGGGGGAATGGCAAAACACCTTCTTGGGTTAAAACCTTATCTATGTGACGGCGCATCTCTGGCATATGTTGTTGGCGATCAAGCATCGTATTTTCAGATTCCAATTCGTACATCATCTCTCCTCGGAGAGGTTGCTGAAAGTTTAGGGTGCTATACAGTTGAGCGAATAGACACATTTCGGAAAAGATTTGCTACAGCAACCGAAACATGGCTTAATGAAGATGTGCTGGTATTGAAGTATAAGGAGCGTTAGGATGGCTAATTATGATGAGATTATTAAGGCGATTTTCTTCGATCACTATTCGCCGGAAAGAACATCAATTCCATTTGAACGAGAAGAATTGGCTAGAAATGCTCGTATCTTAGGGATTAGCATTCCTAGAAATCTTGGAGATATTATCTACTCCTACAAATATCGAAAGCATTTGCCTGAACAGATAGTAAATACTGCTCCAGACGGATTCTATTGGCGAATAAAAAACACTGGCAGAGCACAGTATGAGTTCACATTGACGCCAGGTTCGGAATTCATCGAGCCTGATACCATGTTAGCAACAATAAAGATTCCTGATGGGACGCCAAGCGTAGTAAGAAAATATAGCATTTCCGATGAACAAGCTCTGTTAGCTATTGTTCGTTATAACAGACTGATAGACATCTTTTTGGGTATTACCTGCTATTCTCTTCAAAACCATTTGCGCACTACGGTAACAGGTATTGGGCAAGTCGAAACAGACGAAATATATGTTGGCGTTGATAAGGCTGGACAACAATTCATCATCCCTGTTCAAGCAAAAGGTGGAACTGATAGACTAGGTATTTCGCAGATAGAGCAGGACCTTGCTTTGTGTTCTGAAAAATATCCGGGTTTGATTTGTCGTGCTCTTGCATGTCAATTTGTTGCAAGAGATATTGTGGCAATGTTTGAGTTTTCAATAGAAGATGACAGAATTGTCAAGATTAATGAACGACATTATAGGATAGTCGATGCATCAGAGATTAGCCCTGATGACCTAAACAATTACCGTTTACATCCCTGAAGAATATGGACATTGAGGGCATGCAGCAAACTCGCTCAGTAGCGTCAAGATAATTGTTCATGTTTACCTCAAAGCTATCCGCAACCATCCCGCGAGGTTTTTTGCAACACTTTTTGCAACACAAGCGAGGATAGAATATAGAACACAGAGAAAAATGTATTGATAATTGCTTGATTTTAAGAGAATAACCCACCTAAAATAATATGTATGAGAAACCAGAAAAAGAGTGGGAATAACCGTACAAGCAAAACAGGAGCGAACCTTGCGGTTCGCTCCTTTGTTATCTTCTCTCACCCCAACAGACCACGGTAGATCGCGGCGTCCTCGTCCTTGAACACGTTGAAGATCACGTCCAGTTTACCCCGGTGCTCGCGCACCGTCTCCACGGCGATCTCCGCCGCGCGCTGCTGCGGGAAGCCGAACACGCCCGTGGAGATGCAGCAAAACGCGATGCTCTCGCAGCCGTTCTCCGCCGCCAGCGTAAGGCAGGCGCGGTAGCTGGACGCGAGCTGCTCCTCGTGCCGTCGGGTGAGCCGTCCGTCCACGATGGGGCCGACGGTGTGGATCACATATTTGCATGGGAGATTGTAGGCGGGGGTGATCTTCGCCTGACCGGTGGGCTCCTCGTGGCCCTGCCGCGCCATCAGCTCCGCGCAGGCGTTGCGCAGCTGCACGCCCGCATAGGTGTGGATGCAGTTGTCGATGCAGTTGTGGCAGGGGCGGTAGCAGCCGGTCATGCCGGAGTTCGCGGCGTTCACGATGGCGTCGCACGCGAGCGTCGTGATGTCGCCCTGCCAGAGGTACAGCCCCGGCTCCGCGCTTGTCAGCTCCGCGAGCGTCGTGACGCCCTTGCACCGCGTCTCCTCCTGCAGATACTCGTCCTGCACCGCGAGAAAGCCCTCGTCGATATCGCCGGGCAAGCGCACGTTGAAGAGGCTCCGCAGCAGCTGCCGCTGCTCGCTCTCGTCGCTCGGGATCGCCAAATCGCGGAAGCGCGGCTGCTCCGCGAGCAGCGATTGGATCAGGAACAGCCGCTTTTCGGTCTGGTTCATGGGTTCGCCCCCTTGGTCTGGTTTCATTCACGTTTTCCTGTTAACCATGATACAAAAATCGGGAATGCAAGTCAAGTGCGCGGCTTTCCCTCCATCGGCGGGGAAAATCCCGTTTTTCGGCAAGTTCAACTTCGATGCGTGCATTGACTTATGCGCTTGCTGTGGTAAAATGATGCATATTCCGACAAATTTCTTAAGATAGCGGAAAGGACGCAGCTTATGAGAAGAACGAAAATTATCTGCACCCTCGGCCCCGCGACGGACGATCCCGACATTCTCCGCGCGCTGATCAAGGGCGGCATGAACGCCGCGCGCTTCAACTTCTCCCACGGCACCCACGAGGAGCAGCTCGAGCGCCTGAACCGCTTCACCGGCATCCGCGACGAGCTGGGCGCGGCGGTGGCGACCGTACTGGACACCAAAGGCCCCGAGATCCGCGTGCGCAGCTTCGCCGCGCCGGTCGATCTGGTCGCGGGCAACGAGTTCGTGCTCACCGCCGACGATGTTGTGGGCGACGAGCACCGCGTCTCCGTCACCTATCACGATCTCCCCAAGGAGCTTGAGCCGGGTCAGCAGATCCTCATCGACGACGGCCTGATCGGGCTGACCGTCAAGGAGATCCGCGGCGCGGACATCGTCTGCACCGTGGTCAACGGCGGACACCTCAGCTCCAACAAGTCCATCAACATCCCCGGCGTCCACATCCATCTCCCCGCGCTGACCGAGCAGGACATCGACGACATCCGCTTCGGCGTGGAGAATGACTTCGACTTCATCGCCGCGTCGTTCATCCGCACGGCGGAGGACGTGAAGGCGATCCGCGAGGTGCTGCACAGCTTCGGCGGCGAGAACGTGCGCATCATCTCCAAGATCGAGAATCAGGAGGGCGTGGACAACCTCGACGAGATCATCGCCGTGTCCGACGGCATCATGGTCGCCCGCGGCGATCTGGGCGTGGAGATCCCCGCCGCCCGCGTGCCGATCCTGCAAAAACGCATGATCCGCAGCGGCATCGCCGCCGGCAAGCTGGTCATCACCGCCACACAGATGCTCGACTCCATGATCCGCAACCCGCGTCCCACCCGCGCGGAGGTGTCCGACGTGTCCAACGCCGTGTTCGACGGCACGAGCTGCGTCATGCTCTCCGGCGAGACCGCCGCGGGCAAGTACCCCATCGAGGCGTTCACCTCCATGGACAGCATCGTGCGCGAGGCGGAGGAGTCCGTCCACTACTGGAAGCGCTTCGAGAAAAACCACGTCCGCACGCAGGGCAGCGTCAACGACGCGATCACCCACTCCTGCTGTCTGACCGCCATGGATCTCGGCGCCACCGCCATCATGACCACCACCAACTCCGGCCACACCGCGCGCATGATCGCGCGCTTCCGCCCCGCGTGTCCCATCGCGGCGCTCACCATGCGCGAGAAGGTGCGCCGCCAGCTGGCCTTAAGCTGGGGCGTGGTGCCGTATCTCACCGGCGAGGTCACGTCCACCGACCGCATCTTCTCGCTCTGCACCGAGGTCGCCCGCAAGGAGGGACTCGTCAAGTCCGGCGACGTGGTGGTCATCACCGCGGGCGTGCCGCTGGGCAAGAGCGTCGAAACCAACCTGATGAAGGCCGAAGTCATCGGCTGAAACGAAGGAAACGCCGTCAGGGAGGCGGCACATTATGGCTCAAAACACCGATCCCGCGCTGCGTCAGGCGCTCATCTATTCCGTCTACGTCCGCGCCCATACCCAAGAGGGAACGTTCAATGCTGTCACAAACGATCTGGAACGTATCCGTGCATTAGGTACAGATTACATCTGGTTCCTGCCCATCCATCCCATTGGGGAGAAGGGCAAGAAGGGCAGTCTCGGCTGTCCCTACGCCAACCGCGACTATCGCGACGTAAATCCTGCCTACGGCACGTTTGCCGACTTCAAGCACCTGTGCGACGCCATCCACGGCCGTGGGATGCGGGTGATGATCGACGTGGTGTACAACCACACCTCGCCGGACTCCGTGCTGTGGCAGACGCACCCCGAGTTCTTCTACAAAAAGCCCGACGGCAAGCCCGGCAACCACGTCGGCGACTGGACGGACGTGATCGACCTCGACTACACCGTGCCGGAGCTGTGGGACTACCAGATCGAGACGCTGACCCAGTGGGCGGCACTGGTGGACGGCTTCCGCTGCGACGTAGCGTCCTTCGTGCCGGTGGCGTTCTGGAAAAAGGCGCGCGCCGCGGTGGAGAAGGTCCATCCCGGCTTTGTGTGGCTCGCGGAGACCGTCCACGCGGGCTTCGGCGAGGAAATGCGCCGCACCGGGCTCTACTGCGCCACCGACGCCGAGGCGTTCGAGGCGTTCGACATCGAGTACGAGTACGACATCCGCGAGGTCTTTGACGCGTACTTGCGCGGCGAGAAGCCGCTGAGCGCGTGGACGGACGCGCTCAACGCGCAGGAGACGGCGTATCCCGCCAACTACGACAAGCTGCGCTTCCTCGAAAACCATGACCAGCCCCGCATCGCGTCCTTCGTCCCCGACATGGACGACCTCGCGAACTACACCGCCATGCTCTACTTCTTAAAGGGCACGACGCTGCTCTACGCAGGGCAGGAGTGGGCGGACCCCCATCTGCCCAGCCTCTTTGAGCGCGAGCCCATCGACCGCGCCACAGGCCATGACCTCACGCCGCTGCTGCAAACCCTGCGGGGGATCAAGCGCGACGCGCTGGACGCGGACGACGCGTTCTCCGCCCGCGCCATGGACAAGAGCGACGTTGCCGTGATGGTGCGCGAGAACGAGCGCGCGAAAAAGGTCGGCGTCTTCAGCCTGCGCCACCGCGCCGTCTCCGTCACGGTGGACGTGCCGGACGGCAGCTACGTCAATCTCATCGACGGCAGCCGCGTCACCGTGCTGGCGGGAGCACTCCGCTGCGATGGGAAACCGATCATATTTAGGGTCGACAAATAAGAAAACCGCTTGATTTTGTGTAGAAAACCGGCTGTATTTCCCCATACAGCCGGTTTTTTGTTTTTCTTCACATTCCCCGACGGCTTTCGCGCGCTTTCGCAGCTTCTATACTCTACAATATCTTGTGCCAAGAGATTTTGTAAACACTATATCTTTTTGTAAACCAAGGAGGCTGCATCATGGAACTGACCAGAAAAAGCACATTTCTCTCCCGCCGCGTGATCTATCTGAGTGTCGACAAGATCCACCCGAACCCCTCCCAGCCGCGGCGGTACTTCGACGAGACGTCGCTCGCCGAGCTGAGCCGGAGCATCCTGCGCTACGGCATCATCCAGCCGCTGACGGTGCGCCGCGGCGAGAGCGGCTACGAGCTGATTGCGGGGGAGCGGCGGCTGCGCGCGGCGCGGCTCGCGGGGCTGCGGGAGGTGCCCTGCCTGCTGGCGCGGGCGGACGAGGAGGACTCGCCGCTGCTGGCGCTGATCGAGAATCTCCAGCGCCGCGACCTGCACTGGTACGAGGAGGCGGTCGCCATCGCGAAGCTGATCTCCGGCTACCGCCTCTCGCAGGAGCAGGCGGCGGAGAAGCTGGGGAAGAGCCAGTCCGCCATCGCCAACAAGCTGCGCCTGCTGCGCCTCTCGCCGGAGTGCGTCGCGCTGCTGCGGGAGCATGACTTAAGCGAGCGGCACGCCCGCGCGCTGCTGCGCCTGCAGGACGATGAGGATCGCCTCGCCGCGGCGCGGGAGGTGGCGGAGCACGGCTGGAACGTCGCACAGACCGAGGCGTACGTGGAGGCGCTGCTGCACCGCGTCAACGTGGAGCCCAAGACCGCGCAGCCGAAATACGTCATCAAGGACGTGCGCATCTTCCTCAACAGCATCCGCCGCCAGCTCGGCATCATGCAGCGCGCGGGCGTGGACGCCGCCGTGGAGCGCGAGGACACAGACGACGAGATCCGCATGACCATCCGCATCCCGCGTCGCGCCGCGGAGCAGCCCGCCGGCTGATTTCCCGCAGATTTTTGAATTTTTGTCATCGGTTTGTAATGACTTTCTTTTGAAATCGTGCTATGCTGAAGGTTACGAATACGGCATATACTGTGCCGCTGCAGCTATCACAGATCGGGAGGCATCCGGAATGCCGGGAAAGCGGGAACTTATCACAGAACAGGGAAACGACGGGCTGCTCAGCAGCTTGAATGACAACATGCAGGGCGCTGCGAAGCGTCTCTGGCTGCTCCCCGCCGGCATCGGCGCGGCGCTCGTCGGCGTGTACGCGGGCTTTTGCATCGCCGCTGCCACGGGCAACGCCATCGCGCCGCACACGGTCATCGCCGGCGCGGACGTGAGCGGGCTGGACCGCACCGAGGCGACGTGGCAGATCAGCGCCGCGCTGGACGGTCTGCGCCGCGGCAGCGGCGTGCGCGGCATGGGGCAAGACGGCTCCGAGGCCGTGTTCTTCACCTACGAGGAGCTGGGCGTGGAGTTTGACGCCGTCGGCCTTGCCGAGGACGCCTACGCCTCCAGCCACAGCGGAAACCCGTTCCGGGACGGCTGGCAGCTGCTGACTGCGACGCTCGGCGGCAGCACCGTGGTCGCGCCGGAGCCGAAGCCCGGCTGGGAGGCGGGCGCGGCGGAGCGCATCGCCGAGGCGGCGGTCGTTTCCGCGGAGGACTTTTCCTACGAGGTCGCGAACAACACACTGTATCTCACCAAGGAGACCCCGGGCCGCGACATTGATCCCACGGTTCTGCGCTACCGTCTGGAGGAAGCCGAGGCGGACGAGACCGGCTCGCGCACCGTGGAGCTGCCCGAAACCGTCATTCCCGCCGCATCGGGCGACCTCAACGCCCTCAACGAGCTGCTCGGCGGCGAGGCCGCCAACGCCAAGTATGACCCCGAGACCGACAGCATCGTGCCCGAGCACATGGCGCTGCACTTCGACGTGCAGCGGGCGCAGATGACGCTCGACGACGCCGCCCCCGGCGAAACGCTGATGATCCCCACCACCGCCTCCGAACCGGAGGTCACGGCGGAGGAGCTGCAAAAGGTGCTCTTCCGCGACCTGCTGGGCACCTACACCACCCGCGTCGGCGGCGCGGCGGGCCGCAAGGCGAACGTCAAGCTGACGGCGCAGCGCGTCAACGGCGCCGTGCTCAACGCGGGGGAGACCTTCAACTATTACGACTACTGCGGGCCCTTCTCCGCCGCCAACGGCTACCAGAGCGCGCCGGGCTACCTCCACGGCAAAACGGTGGAGATGGACGGCGGCGGCGCGTGCCAGTGCAGCTCCACGACCTACGCCGCGGCGCTGCTGGCGAACCTCGAGATCGTGGCGCGCACCGCCCACGGCTTCGCCTCGGACTACATCGGCCTCGGCCTCGACGCCACCGTTTCCGGCGGCGGGCCGGACTTCATCTTCCGCAACAACACGCTCTA
>CAMJGU010000020.1 GCA_946405325.1 uncultured Clostridia bacterium
GCTGGGCAGGGAGCTGGGCGTGTCGATTCGCATCCAGCGGCAGGAGATCTTCGACGCGATGCACGAGATATAAGAGGTGCGCAATGCTGACACAAAAAGAGATATTCGCGACAATCGAGATGATCGACCGCCAGCACCTCGATATCCGCACCATCACCATGGGCATTTCGCTGCTCTCATGCTGCGACGCGGACGTGAAGAAGGCCTGCGACAAGATCTACGACAAGATCACCCGCTGCGCGGAAAACCTCGTCCGCGTGGGCGAGGATATTGAGCACGAATTCGGAATCCCCATCGTCAACAAGCGCATTTCCGTGACGCCGATGGCGCTGGTCGCCGCGGCAAGTGAGTGCGAGGACTACGTCCCCTTTGCGCTGACGCTGGACCGCGCCGCCAAGACCTGCGGCGTGAACTTCATCGGCGGGTACAGCGCATTGGTGCAAAAGGGCATGACGGCGGCGGACGAGAAGCTGATCCGCTCTATTCCCGAGGCGCTGGATCGCACGGAGCTGGTCTGCTCGTCGGTGAACGTGGGCTCGACCCGCGCCGGCATCAACATGGACGCCGTGGCGCTGATGGGAAGGATCATCAAGGAGACGGCGGAGCGCACGAAGGACCGCGACGGTCTCGGCTGCGCGAAGCTGGTGGTGTTCTGCAACGCAGTGGAGGATAACCCGTTCATGGCGGGCGCGTTCCACGGCGTGGGTGAGGCGGAGAAGGTCATCAACGTGGGCGTCTCCGGCCCGGGCGTCGTGTACCACGCGTTGCAGAGCGTCAAGGGCGCGCCCTTTGACGTGGTGGCGGAGACGGTGAAAAAGACCGCGTTCCGCGTGACCCGCATGGGTCAGCTCGTGGCGCAGGAGGCCAGTAAGCGCCTCGATACACCGTTCGGCATCGTGGACTTGAGCCTCGCGCCGACGCCCGCGGTGGGCGACAGCGTGGCGAGGATCCTGGAGGAAATGGGTCTCGAAGTCTGCGGCACCCACGGCACGACCGCCGCGCTGGCGCTCTTGAACGACGCGGTCAAAAAAGGCGGCGTCATGGCGTCGAGCAGCGTCGGCGGACTCTCCGGTGCGTTCATCCCGGTGAGCGAGGACGAGGGTATGATCGCCGCCGCGCAGTCCGGCGTGCTGACGCTCGACAAGCTGGAGGCGATGACCTGCGTGTGCTCGGTGGGTCTCGACATGATCGCCATCCCCGGCGATACGAGCGCCGAGACCGTCGCCGCGATCATCGCGGACGAGGCGGCCATCGGCATGGTGAACAACAAGACGACCGCGGTGCGCCTGCTGCCCGTGCCGGGCAAGCAGGTGGGGGACTCCATCGAAATGGGCGGACTGCTTGGCTCCGCGCCGGTGATGCCGGTGCACGGCGAGTCCAGCGCGGACTTCATCGCCCGCGGCGGGCGCATTCCCGCGCCGCTGCACAGTCTGCGGAATTGATTGAAATCAGAATCGTTAAAGGAGACTTTTTGATTATGTGCGGAATTGTTGGTTTTGTCGGCAAGCAGCAGGCGGCGCCGATCCTGCTGGACGGACTGAGCAGGCTTGAATACCGCGGGTATGACTCCGCGGGCGTGGCGGTGGTCTCATCCGATGGCAACATCGACGTGCAGAAGTCCAAGGGCCGCTTACAGGTGCTCAGCGACATGATCCACGGCGGCGCGGACATGGAGGGCTGCATCGGCATCGGTCATACCCGTTGGGCGACCCACGGCGCGCCGAGCGACGTGAACTCCCACCCGCACCTCAGCGAGGGCGGCAAGTTCGCCGTCATCCACAACGGTATCATCGAAAACTACGTCGAGATCAAGGAATTTCTCGTCCATCAGGGCGTCCACTTCCGCTCGGAGACCGACTCCGAGGTGGTGGCGCAGCTGCTGGAGTTCTACTACAACGAGTGCCACGACTTTTTGGAGGCGGTGGGCCGCGTGCTGCGCCGCATCGAAGGCGCCTACGCGCTGGGGATGCTCTGCGCCGACTGTCCCGACCGCATCATCGCCGCCCGCAAGGACGCGCCGCTGCTGCTGGGCTACGGCGATGGGGAGAACTTCATCGCCTCCGACGTGACCGCCATCATCAAGCACACCCGTGAGGTTTCGTACATGGAGGACGGCGAAATCGCCATTCTCACCACCGACGGCATCGTGGTGGAGGACGCGCTGCAGCAGCCCGTCGTGAAGGAACGCCACCACATCGACTGGGAGGTGTCCGCCGCGGAGAAGGGCGGCTACCCGCACTTCATGCTCAAGGAGATCTTCGAGCAGCCCGAGGCGCTGCGCCGCGCCATTTCGCCGCGCCTTAAGGACGGCAAGATCGTGCTCGACGACATGAGGCTCACCGAGGAGCAGATCAAGGGTTTCTCCCGCATCTTCATCGTCGCCTGCGGCTCGTCCTACCATGTGGGCATGGTGGGCAAGTACAATCTGGAGCATCTGCTGCGCCGGAGCGTCGAGGTCTGTCTCGCCTCCGAGTTCCGCTACAGCGACCCCATCATCGACGACCACACGCTGGTCATCGTCATCAGCCAGTCCGGCGAGACGCTGGACACCATGGCGGCGCTGCGCGAGGCGAAGGCGCGCGGCGCGTACATTCTCTCCATCGTCAACGTGGTGGGCTCGTCCATTGCCCGCGAGTCGGACGACGTGCTCTACACCTGGGCGGGCCCGGAGATCGCCGTCGCCACGACAAAGGCGTACTCCACGCAGCTCGCGGTGCTGGACATGATCGGCCTTGACTTTGGCAGCGTGCTGGGCACCGTCGATCCCGCGGAGTACGAGGCGGCGGTGGCGGGACTGGAACGGCTCCCCGAGCAGATGGAGGCGGTGCTGGCGGACTGCGGGGACATCCAGAAGTTTGCCTCCGAGCACTTCAACCACAACTCCATCTTCTTTATCGGCCGCAACCTCGACTATGCGCTGGGGCTGGAGGGTTCGCTGAAGCTCAAGGAGATCTCCTACATCCACTCCGAGGCGTATGCCTCCGGCGAGCTGAAGCATGGCACGATCTCCCTCATCGAGGACGGCACGCTGGTCGTTGCGCTGGGCACCTACGGTAAGCTCTTCGACAAGGCGATGAGCAACGTGGTCGAGGTCAAGGCGCGCGGCGCGGACGTGCTGGCGCTGACCACCGACGCCCACCGCGGCGAGATGGAAAAGACCGTCGAGAACGTGCTGACGATTCCCGACACGGTGGATATGCTCCTGCCGAGCCTCGGCGTCGTGCCGCTGCAACTGTTCTCCTACTATGTGGCGCTCCAGCGCGGCTGCGACATCGACAAGCCCCGCAACCTCGCAAAATCCGTCACCGTGGAATAACAAAAAAAGAAAACCGCCGTACGGCGGTTTTCTTTTTATTTGCCGGTCACCTCGCGCATGATGGCGAGAATGTCGTCCCACTTCGCCTCGATGTCCGCGGCGAGCGCGAACTGCGTCCGCGCGCGGTCAAGATTGTGGCCGTTGTAGGCGATAGAGAAGTACTCGTCGCCCATTAAGTAGTCCGTGAGGAAGCGCACGCCGCACTCCAGCGTGATGATCTTCGCGCCCAGCGGGAGAGAGTCCAGCTCCGCATCGGTGAGGCCGCCGCAGGCGGGAATGAAGCCCTCAGCAAAGGCACGGAACATGGTGAGGTCGAGCTGCACCTTGCTCAGGTCCTTCTCGTCCTCGGCGGCGGTGGACGCGCCGAAACGGATCGCATCGCCGAAGTCGTAGGCGGCGAGCCCGGGCATCACGGTGTCGAGGTCGATGACGCACAGCGCCTTGCGGGTTTTCTCGTCGAGCATGACGTTGTTGAGCTTGGTGTCGTTGTGGGTCACGCGCAACGGCAACGTGCCGTCGTCCCGCATTCTTTGCAGTACGCCCGCGTCCGCCTCCCGCGCGAGGGCGAAGTCGATCTCCCGCTGCGCGGTCTGGACGCGGTCGTATTCGTCGGCGTCGATGGCGGCGTGGAGCTTGCGGTAGCGGTCGGGCGTATCGTGAAAGTGGGGGATGGTCTCGCAGAGCGTTTCGGCGGGGAAGCCGCGCAGCATGCGCTGGAAATTGCCGAATGCCACCGCGCTCTGGTAGAAGTCCTCCGGGGACTCGGGGCTTTGCAAACACACGCTGCCCTCCACGAAGTCCAGCATCCGCCAGTACTCGCCGTACTGATCGGTGAGGTAGTCCCGTCCATCCTTGGTGGGGATGAGGTGCAGGCAGGCGCGGGGATCGTCGGACTGCTCGGTGAGCACCTTGGTCACCGCGGAGAAGTTGTCCATCAATCCCGGAATATCGTGGAACGCGGTGGAGCTGACGCTTTGCAGGATATAGTGGCTGCCGTCCGCCAGCGTGAGGCGGAATGTGCGGTTCAAGTGCCCGTTGCCCCAGGGGTCGCAGGATGCGACGCGCCCGGGCAGGGCAAATCTGGATATGATATCTTCCATAAAAAGGCTCAGACCAGTTTTTTGCGGATGGTCAGAATGTTTTTGTCGTCCTTGCGCTGATACTCCATGGCGTCCATTTTTTTCTTGACCATGTAGATGCCGAGACCGCCGATTTGCCGCTCCTCCGCCAGCAACGTCACGTCCGGGTCGGGCTTCGCCAGCGGGTCGAAGGGGATGCCGCCGTCGATGAGCGTGAGCTCCATCACGCCGTCCTCGACGCCGACATGGATCTCCGCCCAGCCGTTCCCCTCGGGGTAGGCGTAGTGGGAGATATTGACGAAAAGCTCCTCCAGCGAGATCTCAATGAGAAGCTGCGTCGCCATGGGGCAGTCGTTCGCTTCCAGTTCGGCATTGACAAAATCCTGAACCTCATAGAGCCTGTCGTCGCTTGCGGGGACCTTTAATACTTTCATTTCGCTCATTCGCTTTCCTTCTTGGCTTCGTCACTGCCGAAATAGTGGAAGCACAGCATCGTGATATCGTCGAACTGCGGCGCGTCGCCCACGAACTCGTCCACCGAGCTCTTGACCGTCGTGAGGATCTCCTGCGGGGTGGCGTCCGGGTTCTTGTTGAGCGCCTCGATCATACGATCTGTGCCGAACAGCTCATCGTGCGCATTCGTCGCCTCCGCGACGCCGTCCGTGTAGACGAACAGGCTGTCGCCGGGATGAAGCTCGAATTCGTGCTCTTTGAAGGGGATGCCCTCCATCGTCGCAACCGCCATGGAGTGACGGTACACGACCAGCTCGTATTTGCCGCCCGCGCGGCGCAGCGCCGGATGCTCGTGACCTGCGTTTGCCGCCATGCCCTTGCCGGTGCGGATATCCAGGATCGCGAACCACACGGTCACGAACAGATCCGCTTCGTTGCCCTCGCAGAGCTGTTCGTTGACCTTCTCGAGCACCTTGGCGGGCGAGTAGTCGCAGGCTTGCGCCTGATTCTTGATCAGCGTCTTGGCAATGACCATGAACAGCGCGGCGGGAACGCCCTTGCCGGACACGTCCGCCATGACGAGGCCGATGTGGTTCTCGTCGATGAGGAAGAAGTCGTAGAAGTCGCCGCCGACTTCCTTCGCGGGGGTCATGGTCGCGTAGATATCGAACTCCTTGCGGTCGGGGAACGCCGGGAAAATACGGGGCAGCATATCCGCCTGGATCTGGGTTGCGACGTTCAGCTCGGCGCCGATGCGCTCCTTCTCCGCGGTGACACGGGTCAGGTTTTTAATGTACTCCGCCAGCTGCGTTTCCATATCGCTCATGACATAGCTCAGGTTTTCCAATTCGTCACCTGTGCGAATGTTCAGATCGGAGAAGTGCTTGCCGATGATCTCCTGTCCCATCTCATGTTCGGAGCGGTCGCGGCTGTAATCGGTCGCAGCCTTTGCCAGCTTGTTGATGGGAACGACGACCTGACGGCGCATCGACCAAGTCATCACCACGCCGAGCAGTGCGGTGATCAAGAGCAGAATGAGGCAATAGTTGACCAGGAAATCGTGCCGATCCTGCATCACGTCGTTCATGGAAATATCAATGATGACCAGACCGAAGAGACGACCGCTTTCGTTGTACAGCGGAGCGCCGCCGGAAATCAGCCAACCAAACTCTTCGGTGTTGGAAATGACCGCGTTGCTGCCTACGAAGTCCGCGATCTCCTGGTCCGTCATCGTGTCGTCAACCGTGCCGGGCGGGCAGTAGGTCTCAGTGTCGTCCGAATCCACCACATAGATGATGGAGTGCGCCTCCTGATCAAGCGTTACGACCAGCATGGACATCAAATCGTTTTCCTTGCTGATGATCTGAAGTTCCCGACGCATCTCCTTCCACGCCGGCTCGTTTTCCATCTTGGCGCACTCTGCGAGATAGGCCTCGTTCTCCGGATCACCGCCCTTTGCAAGCGCCTGGTAAGTTGAAAAAACTCTGTCCGAGTAGTGCTCAATGGCTTCCGCGTCCAACAGCTCCGCGGCTGTCCTCGAAAGATGGACGGTGTTGTCAATATAGTGTTGATCCATCGTGGAGGAATATACGTTATATCCGATGATAATTGCGGTGACGCTCAGCACAAATGCCATCAAAAGGATGGAGATCAGCGTTTTTCGGCTGATGGACATTCGCATGGTCGGGGTGTTGCCATGAATATTGGTTTCTGGCATGGTTCCCACTCCTTTTAAAAATTTTTTATTTATAGGGAAATGATGACGGTGTTGAATCCCTGGAAGTGACGGTAGGAGAATTCCTTGGCGTTCTTCTTGATCGCCACGACGCCGAGAGCGGCGAGATTGTGGTCGTCCAGCGCGCTTCCTTTCATCTCCATGGCGAGGGGATTGAAGGAGTCTGCGTTATCCCGGATGTGCAGTTCAAAGGTCTGATCATCGAGCGCGATCAGCGTGATCTGGATGAATCCGTCATCCTTGCCCTGAAAGCCGTTGTTCATCGTGGCAACACAGAGTTCTTCAAGCGCCATTGAGGTCATGTATTGCTGCTTGGGCGTCGCGCCCCAATCTGCGCAGAATCCGGAGATCTCTTCCGACGCCTCCGAAATCTCGCTGCTGCGGCTATACAGGGTCTTTCGATAGACGCGGTGCGTGTCAAACTTGCTGTCGACGAAACGGCGGTTCAAAGCGCTGAATATGAGCAGCGTCAGCACTTCGGTCAGCGGATAAACGGTCCAGAACATCCAGTCGGGGCATAGAATGAGCAGCAGCGCCAGCGGAATAGGCAGAATTCCGCGAAGCGACGCCAGAAGCAGCGTCATGCGTTCCTGCTCACAGGCTTCGTAGTAATTTTCCAACAGAATTGCGACGCCGGCAAACGGAATACTCAGCGCGAACAGCCGCAGCGCGATGGCACCCGCATCCAGCAGGGCTTGGGTATCCAGGCCGAACAGCCGGCACACCGCGCCCGGGAAGACAACGATCAACGCGCACAGCGCGACGCCGATGACAAGACTGTAGCGAATGCCGAGATCCCGGGCGAGGACCATGCCGTCCTCGTTGCGCTCACCGTAATAGGTGCTGATGATCGGCAACAGGGACTTTGACACCGCATCATACAGGTTGATCATAAAATAAGTCATGTTCAGCACGACGTCAAAGATTGCTACGCCGATGCCGCCGGCAGACTGGATCAGCAGGTTGTTCGCAATCAGCAGGAAGACCATGCTGTACAGGAACTCAATAGATGAGAAGAAGCCGGAGCGAAAGGCGTCAAAGACCTCGGAGAAGTCCGGCCGCAGCGGGAAGATCTTCAGCACACCGTTCTTACGGAAGATGCTCACAGTCGCGATCGTCATACCGACGCTCTGCCCGATCACGGTGGCGAGCGACGCGCCCGCCACGCCCATGTTCAGAAAGAGGACGAGCACAATATTAAGGCAGACGTCCAGGGCATTACCGACTGTGAACGCGATGCTCGCTTCCTTCTCCATGTTGTCGGTCTTCAGATAATAGTTCAGAACGTAGTTCAAGAAGAGCATCGGCGTTCCGATCAGCAGAATGCGAAGATAGATGGTGCACGCGGTAAACAGTGCTCCGTCCGTCGGTGATGCACCAAGCAGACGAAGCAGCGGCGTCATCAGCAGATTGCCGAAAACGGCAATCGCCGCACCGGCCAGCGCCGTTGCGCAGAACACGCCCTGAAACGCCGCCAACGCTTCTTCGCGCTTCCCCTGCGCCATTTTCTGGGCGAAGGAGACGCTGCCGCCGATTCCAAAGGCGTTCATGATGACGTTGAAGATCTGCGCTACCGGCATGGTAAGACCGATGGCAGCGAGTCCGATGTAACCAATCCGGTTGCCCAACACAAGCGCGTCGGCGGCGTCTCCGAAAGAGAGAACGACCGCCGACACGAGGGCAGGGAAAAACTGCCGTCGAAACATCTGAGTGGTAAAAAACTGATCTATTTTATTTTTTGATCGTGCTAATTTCATACATCTTAATTTGCCCAATCGGGCGCTCCAATAGTTTTGCATTACGGAGGCCCGGAATCCCAAGATCCTCCTCTCCGTTGATAATGGTATATTGCTCAGGCAGCGTGGACACAAAAGAGCGCCGCGCAAAGTGCAGCAGTCCGTTTTCCCGATCCACCGCCTTGGCAAAAGCGAGATCGTAGGAACGCTCGCTCAGCGGGAATCCGGCAACCACAGCCTCCGGTTGATCGTCCATATAGACGATGATGCCGTCTATGTCAAGGTTGGGGATGTGCTCCAGCAGGAGCGGGGCGGTTTCATGATCTGTCGAATAGCTCGTGTTGCCGACCCGCGGCACCCAGCGGGCAAATACGCCTCTGGCCTCATCCATGTTGCTCGCGTTCAACGGCTCGACTGCCAGCTTGTGATGGCTTTTCAGACGGTTTACGCTCCAGCGGATGTTGGCGAAGTCCTTGCCGCTCATGCTGACGTATTTTGTCCGGTCGTATAAGTATTCCGAGGATTCGGGAGTTTCGCTTGCGTGAAACATGCCGGGGAAGCGATGCTCCAGCAGCTCGACATCCTCATCGCGTGCATACAGGAATTGTGCGCTGTGTCCTTCAGCCAGAATATCCTGAACAAAGCGGGCGATTTCATCCGGCGACCCGCATGGGAAAAACCATGCGTTGTCTCCTGCCTGTGCGCATCGCACTGCAAACGCATGCTCACGCAGGCAAAGGGAAAGATTCATGTCCCGCTGCCACAAGAAAAGGGAATCGAAGGAGTGAGAGGCGGAGTCATGACCATTTTTTCTGCGGATTCGGTCAATTTGTTCCTTTTTTTCCAGAGTTATTTCGCCTGTTTTCAACATTACACGAAAGCGTTCTTCTGTTGCAGGGTTACTCGATGGTCAGGATATCCGAGAAGCCCGTGACCTCAAAAATATCCATCAGATCGCTGTTGGCGTTGTGAATGACCATGTTGCCCTGCTTGTTCATCGTCTTCTGGGCTGCGAGCAAAACACGCAGACCGGCCGAGGAGACGTACTCCAGCTGGGCAAAGTCGAATTCCAGATCCGTCACGCCGTCCAGAGCGGTGCGAACCACTTCTTCGAGCTGCGGTGCGGTGGTCGTGTCAAGGCGGCCTTCCAGAGCCACCGTCAGCTTGCTGCCGTTTTTCGCTTGATTGATCGTCATGATAGATACCTCCAGATTCTGCATGTAGGATGATC
>CAMJGU010000021.1 GCA_946405325.1 uncultured Clostridia bacterium
AAGCAGCCGAAGCCCTCGTGGGCGGGGTCGCCGCCGTCGCCGAGGCCCTTGGCGGGGGAGTGGGTCAGCACGATGTCCACGCCGCCGGCGAGGATGATCCGCGGCCAGAGCTTCATCAGCCGCCGCGCCATCTCCCGCTCGGTGTACTGGTTGGTGCCGCCGTTGTAGCGGATGCTGCCGCCGAGGCCGAGGATGCGCAGGCCGTTCACCTTGACCAGCTTATCCTCAATGCAGTCGCAGCCCTCGGGCGGGTGGCTTGCATAGGTACGGTCGTGGTTGCCGCGGACGTAGAGCAGCGGCGCGCGGCCCATGGTCACAAGAAAGGATAGATACTTGGCGTTCAGATCGCCGCAGGAGAGCATCAGGTCGATGTCGTCCAGCCGCCCGGGCTGGTAGTAGTCCCAGAGGTACTGGCTCTCGACGTCGGAAAGCAGGAGCAGCTTCATGGCGTATCCCTCTTTATCTATCTAAAAATACACACAGAAACACAAACACACAACAAACGCGGGGGAATCAGAGGATGGTGCCGCTCTTTTCGGGCACGATCTCGTCGCGATAGACGCCCTGCAAGCGGGCAAGGCCGCGCGCCATGGGCAGCAGCTCGTCGAACGAGGGGAGCGAGCCCTCCACGTTGTCCGCGAACCAGTCCATGTGCAGGATCTCGTCCGGGGAGAAGAAGTGGGAGCCGTCGCTGCGCAGCGCGCCGTCCTGCGAGCGGATCGTCCGCTCAAAGGGCAGGATCGAGCCGTCCGCGACGCCGCGGCACAGCAGGTTCGCCAGCTGGCGCACGCCCGCGGGGAGCGCGTCGTCGATCAGCACGCCGATGGAGCCGCTGCGCATGCCCCACCAGTAGTTGACCGCCCGGTCGCCGCCTGAGCTCATTGCGTCCCAGTTGCCGTTCAGGATGCCGCGAATCAGCTTTTCGTAGACCTTGCCCCAGTGCCAGTAGGGGGACGCGACGGCGTGATACTTGCCGTTTTCCACGGTGCAGAGGCCCCACGGCTCGCACATACGATCGGGCGTGGGCACGTCGCGGTTGGAGATCAGCGTCGCGCCGCTTGCCGCCAGCGTCTCCATGGCGTGCTCGTCCACGCAGGACCAGCACAGCCTGATCTTTGCGTTGGGGTTCGTCAGCTGTGCGCCGAGGGCGAAAGCGTTGATGCTTGCCGGCACGCCGAGGATCGGGTTGCTGGCGACGTAGCCGATGCTGTTGCCGCGGCACAGCGCGCCCGCGATGGCGCCGGTGATGAACTTGCCCTCATAAATGCGGCAATAGTAGGTGCGCATGCCCATGTACGGCATGGAGATCGAACAGCTCAGTACCCGCACGTCGGGGTGCGCGGCGGCGATCTTGCGGCATGCGCCGATTAGTGACGGCGTGGTGCCAAAGATGACCTGCGCGCCGTCTCTGACCGCCTCTTCCATCACGGCTTCGGCGTTCTGCGCACCATAGTAGGTCTGACAGGTCACGCGGTCGCCCAGCACCGCCTCGACGTACTGCCGACCGAGGTCGTGGGCGTGCGCCCAGTCGCTGGTCTCGGGCAGATAGTCGCTGACGAAGGCGAGGCGCAGCTTGGTCGGCGCGACAGTCTGGACAATCTTGCGCAGGACGTTCGTCTCGGACTCTTCCGGCTCCTGTGATTCGGTGCTGACCGCCACCGGCGTGCTCTGCGCCGCGACCCGGACATCGGGCCACACGGCGGTGAGCGCCTTGTTCAGCTCCGCGGTGCTCATGCCCTTGAGCTGGTCGAAGGTGTAGAGCTTGAGGAACACCAGCATCGCGTCGGCGACGGTGACGCCCAGCTTGTCGCCGCCGAGCTTGTTGAACGCCTTTTCAAACGACCAGTAGCCGGTGAGGAAGCTGCGGCGCTCCGCCTCGGTCCAGACCTGCCCCGGCTCGCGGCCGAGGGCGCTTTGCAGTTTGGCGAAGCGCCCGGGGCGGCTGAACGACACCTGATAGAGCCCGGTCAGCTGATAGGACTCCATGAAATCGTAGTATGCGCGGATGGCGGGATCCTCCGACCACGCGGGGACGATGCGGGTCACATACGCGGGAATCGAGGGCGCGTCGTAGCTTTTCAGTACGCTGACGCGCTTGTTGCCCTCCTGGATGAAGAAGCGGCCCAGATACTCAAAGCAGCGCACCGGCTCGCGGATGCCCTCGTCGCTGAGGTGCGCCGCGCAGAGATTGATCCACTTGGACGCGAACTCGCTGTCGGCGGGCATGAGGGGCATGAAATCGGCGGCAAAGGCGTCGCGCCGACTCTGTGTCTTGGTGCCGCGGATGCGGTTTGAGGGGATCTCCAGCAGCCCCATGTCCACCTGTCCGGCGGTCATGGTGTCGTCGAGAATCTCATCGAGCACCTGCGGGTAAGGGTACTGACCGCGCAGGATGCGTTCTTTATAGGTTTTACGGCCGCGCTTGAGCGCTTCCTGATACTGCGCGGCGGCTTCTTGTCTGCTCAAAGGGAATTCCTCCTTGGACTTGGGATACGACTATCACTATACAGGATTTGCGTGTCGAATACAATCCGCATAAAGCAAAAAACTCTCCGATGACTCGGAGAGTTTTTTGGTACGCCGTGAGGGATTCGAACCCCCGGCCTTCTGGTCCGTAGCCAGACGCTCTATCCAGCTGAGCTAACGGCGCAAAGGTTGCTGTCCAACAGACAGCTTAGATAATATAGCACACTGTTCGGCAAAATGCAAGAGGGAATTTCAGATTTTTTCAAAATCTTCTCCGAACCGTGTGCCAGTATCCGCTTATGCGAGGCTCTGCGCCCGCTGCAGCGCGGCGTAGGCGCCGTCCTTTGCCATCAGCTCGGCGTGCGTGCCCTGTTCGATGATCCGCGCGCCCTCGACCACCGCGATGCGGTCGGCGTTGCGGATGGTGGAGAGCCGGTGGGCGATGATGATGCTGGTGCGGCCCTCGCTCAGCTCGTCCAGACTCTCCTGAATGCGCTGCTCGGTCACGCTGTCCAGCGCGCTGGTCGCCTCGTCGAGAATCAGGATCGGCGGGTTTTTGAGGAACACCCGCGCGATGGAGATGCGCTGCTTCTGCCCGCCGGAGAGCATCACGCCGCGCTCGCCGATGAAAGTGTCGTAGCCGTCGGGCATCGCCATGATCTCGCTGTGGATCTGCGCCTTCACCGCCGCGCGGACGACCTCCTCGTCCGTGGCGTCCGGACGGCCGTAGCGGATGTTCTCGCGCACGGTGCCGGCGAACATGAACACGTCCTGCTGAATAATGCCGATGGAGCGGCGCAGGCTCTCCTGCGTCAGTTCCCGCACGTCATTGCCGTCCACGCTCACGCTGCCCGCGGACACGTCGTAAAACCGCGGCAGCAGGTGGCAGAGCGTGGTCTTGCCGCCGCCGGAGGGGCCGACCAGCGCAAAGCGCTCGCCCGCGTGGATGGTGAGGTCAACGTCCGTCAGCACCTCGGTGCCGTCCTGATAGTGGAACGAGACGTTGTCGTAGCGGATCTCACCGCGGGCGCCGGTCAGTTCCCGCGCGTCGGGCGCGTCCGCCACCTCGGGACGGGTGCGCATGATCTCCAGAAAGCGGGAGAAGCCCGCGCTGCCCTGGGTGTACTGCTCCATGAACTGTACCAGCTTGCGGACGGGGGAGAGGAACGCCGAGACGTAGAGTGTGAAGGTCACGAGGTCGATGTAGTCCATGCTGCCGCGCATGATGAGAAAGCCGCCCATGCCGATGACCGCGACCTGCATGACGCCGGTGGAGAACTCCATGCCGCTGTTGAAGAGGCCCATCGCCTTGTAATAGCCCTTTTTCGCGGTCTTAAAGAGATCGTTGCTGCGGTCGAATTTCTGCTGCTCCTCGCTCTCGTTGGCGAACGCCTTCGCCGTGCGGATGCCGCTGATGCCGCTCTCGATCGCCGCGTTGATCTCGGCGGTCTTTTTGCGCAGCTCCACGCTCGCTTGCTTCATCCGCACGCGCTGGCGGGCGGTGAACCACAGGCACGGCGGAAGAATGACGAGCAGCGTCAGCGCCAACTCCCAGCGGATGGTGAACATGACGATCAGCGCGCCGACGAGCGTCACGGTGCAGATGATGAGGTTTTCCGGCCCGTGGTGGGCGAGCTCCGTGATGTCGAACAGGTCGTTGGTCACGCGGGAGAGCAGCGCACCGGTGCGGTTGTGGTCGAAGAAGCTGAAGCTCAGCGTCTGCATGTGCGCGAACACGTCGCGGCGCATATCCGCCTCCACCAGCACGCCCACGCCGTGACCGACCACGGTGATGACGTAGTACAGCAGCCCCTTGAGAATGTACGCCGCCAGCATGATCGCCACGACGGCAAAGAACGCGCCGAACAGCCGCTGCGGCAGCAGGTGCTGCATGGCGCTGCGGGAGACAAAGGGGAAGATGAGATCAATGGCGGACACCGCCACCGCACAGGCCATATCAATGGCAAAGGGCTGCCAGTGGGGGCGGAAATAGGATAAAAAGATCGGGAGGGGCTTGCGGTCAAAATCAGTTTTCATGGTCAATCTCCTTATTGCGAGTCGTATCATAATAAGAATAAGGAAACAAGTCAATAGATAAAGTTGACGAATTCGCACAGAACCGCTATAATGGCTTCACTTTTGCAAGGGAGAGCACCTATGTTCATCGGCTTTTTCTATCTGCTGCGCGCCCACGGCTTCGGCGTGTCCGTCAACGAATGGATGACGCTGACCGAGGCACTGACGCTGGATCTCCAGCACACGAGCCTGACGGGGTTTTATCAGCTCTGCCGGGCGGTGCTGGTGCACAGCGAGGCGGATTACGATAAATTTGATAAGGTGTTCCTTGAATACTTCGACGGCGTCCCCTTTGAGGATGATCTGCCGGAGGAGCTGCTGCGCTGGCTCAATCATCCGGAGCAGATGCTCGCGGATTACCGCGCGTTTCTCCAGACGCAGGGTTACGACGAAAAGAGCATCGACGAGATCCTCAAAATGTTTGAAGAACGCCTTAAGGAGCAGAAGGAGGAGCACAACGGCGGCTCCTACTGGATCGGCACGGGCGGCTTTTCCAACTTCGGCAACAACGGACACGCGCCGCAGGGCATCCGTGTCGGCGGCGTGAGCCGTCACCGCCGCGCGTTCCAGGTGGCGGGGGAGCGCCGGTTCCGGGACTTCCGCAAGGACAACATCCTCGATATCCGCCAGTTCCAGATGGCGTTTCGCCTGCTGCGGCAGTATTCCGACCAGAGCCTCGGCGACAAGACCGAGTTCGACGTGGACGGCACGATCCGCGAGACCTGCGACAACGCGGGCACGCTGAAGATCCAGTACAAGCGCCCGCGGCGCAACACGGTCAAGGTGCTGATGCTGATGGACTCCGGCGGCTCGATGGAATACTGGTCGCGGCTGTGCTCGATGCTCTTTCAGGCGGCGGAGCGCGCGAACCAGTTCAAGGAGCTGCACGTCTACTATTTTCACAACTGCATCTATTCCTCGGTGTACACCGACCCGCGGATGTACCGCGCCCACGCGGTGCCGACGGAGTGGCTGCTCAAAAACTTCGGCAGCGAGTACAAGGTGATCCTCGTGGGCGACGCGCTCATGGATATGTACGAGCTGACCGGCAAGCGCTGGTTTTACGGCGCGACGCAGGAGCAGGCGCTCTCGGGCTACGACTGGCTCAAGAGATTCAAGGAGCAGTACGACCATCTGGTGTGGCTCAATCCGGAGGGGGAGCCGTCGTGGGGGCCGTACTGGGGCCAGAGCTACGGTGTGATCCAAAAACTCATCGACATGTACCCGCTCACCGTGGACGGCCTGGAGCAGTCGATGAAGAAGCTGCTGGTGAACCGCTAGGTAGCCGTCGGCATAAAATGGCACGGGAGGCTTGCAATTCTTCCTGCCATACAGTATAATCTGCCCGGACTCTGAACGTTTTGGAGGCATTTGATATGGATAAAAACAAGCGGAGCGAGATCATCCGCGCGTCCGCGCTGACGATGGCGGGGCAGTACAACGCCGCGACGCTGCCGATGTACGGCGACGCGCTGCGCCTGCCCAACCGCAAGGCGATCATCGAGATCATCCGGCTGTTCCAGAAGCTGATGTTCCCGGTCTACTACGGCGAAAAGCACCTTTTGAAGCTGCCGCCGGAGCAGTACGGCGCATTGCTGATGGAGCAGATCTTCGACGCGCTCTCGGCGCAGATCGCGCAGACCATGGACGACGACCGCGCGCGGGATGTCACCGGCGCGCTGCTCACACGGATGCCGGAGCTCCAGCGCCTGCTGCAAAAGGATCTGGAAGCGTTCTTCGAGGGCGATCCCGCGGCGCACAACCGCGAGGAGGTCGTGCTCTCGTACCCCGGCTTTTTCGCCATCTTCATCTATCGCATCGCCCATGAGCTGTACGTCCGCGACGTGCCGATGATCCCGCGCATCATGACCGAGTACGCCCACGCGGGCACGGGCATCGACATCAACCCAGGCGCCACCATCGGCGAATATTTCTTCATCGACCACGGCACCGGCATCGTCGTCGGCGAGACGAGCATCATCGGCAATCACGTCAAGATCTATCAGGGCGTGACGCTGGGGGCGTTCTCGCCCGCGGGCATGCAGAGCGTGCCCGGTGAGCGCCGCCACCCGAAGGTGGGCGACAACGTGACGATCTACGCCGGCGCGACGCTCCTCGGCGGAGGCACGGAGATCGGTGACAATGTGGTGATCGGCGCGAACGCCTTCGTTACGACCTCGGTGGAGCCGAACACCACGGTCTCCATCAAAAAGCCGGAAATGACCTTCCGGGGCAAAAAGGGATAAGAAGAAACGGTTGGCCGCGCCAACCGTTTCTTTTCGCGTTGCCTCCGCTTCTGAATGACGATGGAACGCTTGCCAAAAACATACCATTCTGATAAAATCTATTTTTGGGTCGATCCTGATCAAAATGAGTGACAGGGAGACCGGGCAGCGCGACGACCCGCTTTTCCATTTTTCGAGCAAGGAGTATTGGGCATGCAAAAGCATCGTGACCGGCATGCATATTTGATCGAGACCCCGATCCCGCGCCTGATCGGGGAGCTGTCCGTACCGACTGTCATCAGCATGCTGGTGACGGGCATCTACAATTCCGCCGACACCTACTTCGTCGGGCGCATCTCCACGGAGGCGACCGCGGCGGTGGGACTGGTGTTCACCGTCATGGCGATCATTCAGGCGCTGGGCTTTTTCTGCGGCCACGGTTCGGGGAACTATCTCTCGCGGCTGCTGGGCGCGGGGAAGAATCAGGAGGCGAACGAGATCGCGGCGACGGGCTTCGCGATGGCACTCATCATCGGCGTCGCCATTGCGGGGCTGGGCAACCTGCTTGCGCCGCAGCTCGCGGACCTGATCGGCGCGACGGACGCCTCGCGCGGCGACACGGTGGCGTACATGCGCATCATTTTGCTGGGCGCGCCGTTTATGGTGGGGCAGTTCGTCATCAACAACCAGCTGCGCTTTCAGGGCAGCGCGTTCTACGCCATGGTGGGTCTCATGTGCGGCGCGGTCATCAACATCGCGCTCGACCCGCTTTTGATGTTCGTCTTCGGTCTCGGCGTCCGCGGCGCAGCGATCGCCACGGTCAGCGGGCAGCTCGTGAGCTTTATCGCGCTGCTCGTCGGCAGCGGGCGGGGCGAGAACATCCGCCTGCGGGCGAAAAACGTGCGCATGAGCGCCGCGAATCTGGGCCAGATCGTCAACGGCGGTATGCCGTCGCTGGCGCGGCAGGGCCTCGCGGCGGTGTCGACGCTGCTGCTCAACCGCTACGCCCGGCTTTACGGCGGGGACGCGGCGATCGCGGGCATGTCCATCGTGACGCGCGTGCTGATGCTGCTGTCCTCGGCGCTGATCGGCTTCGGGCAGGGCTATCAGCCCGTGTGCTCCTACAACTACGGCGCGAAGCGCTACGACCGCGTGCAGGAGGGCTACCGCTTCTGCGTGAAGTACGGCACGCTGCTCATGGCGGCGGCCGCCGCGATCTGCCTTGTGTGGGCAAGACCCATCGTGGGCTGGTTCCGGGACGATCCGGAGGTGGTCGCCGTCGGCGCGGCGGCGCTTCGGTGGCAGGCGTCCGCGCTGCCGCTGCTGGCGACCTCGGTGCTGACGAACATGATGCTGCAAGCCACGGGGCAGGGCGTCAAGGCGTCGATCACGTCGTCGGCTCGCAACGGCATCTTCTTCATCCCGCTGATCCTGACGCTGCCGCGCGCCTTCGGGCTTTTGGGCGTGGAAATGACACAGGCGTGGGCGGACGTGCTGACATTCCTGCTGTGCCTATACGTCATGCGCGGCGAATGGCGGGAGCTGAACGAAAAAATGACAGGGGAGGCGTGAGCCGTGGATCAATTTGAACGCACCCGCATGCTGCTGGGGGATGAGGCGATCGCGAAGCTACGCGCGTCCCGCGTGGCGGTATTCGGCGTCGGCGGCGTCGGCGGCTATGTGGTCGAGGCGCTCGCCCGCAGCGGTGTGGGGGCTCTGGATCTCATTGACAACGACACCGTCGCCCTCTCCAACCTCAACCGCCAGATCATCGCGACGCATGAAACGGTGGGCCGACCCAAGGTGGAGGTCGCCGCGGAGCGCATACATGCCATCAACCCGGAGTGCGCCGTGCGGACGTACCAGACCTTTTATCTGCCGGAGACCGAGGGCGACTTCGACTTCGCGCAGTACGACTACGTCGTGGACGCGATCGACACCGTGGCGGCGAAGATCTCGCTGGTGCTGCGCGCACAGGAGGCGGGCACGCCGATCCTCTGCGCCCTCGGCACGGGCAACAAGCTCGATCCCACGATGCTGGAGCTCGGCGACCTCTACGATACCTCCGTCTGTCCGCTGGCGCGGGTGATGCGCCGCGAGCTGCGCCGCCGGGGCGTCGAAAAGCTGACGGTGCTCTGGTCAAGGGAGGAGCCCATCAAGCCGCTCGCGTCGGAGGAACCGTCGGAGCGCCGGGGACTGCCCGGCTCGACGGCGTTCGTGCCCGCCGCGGGCGGGCTGATCATCGCGAGCCGCGTGGTGCGCGATCTGATTGCGCGGTGATCCCGCGCAATTTGTTTTGCATTTTTTCTAAGTGTATCGTATAATGAAACAGCAATCGATCAAACAACCAAGGAGAACTGCTTATGAACGCAATCGTCAGCGTCCTCGGACGCGATAAGGTGGGCATCACCGCCGCCGTGTGCGTCAAGATGGCGGACTATCAGATCAATATTCTCGACATCTCCATGACTGTCATGCAGGGGAACTTCACGATGATCATGGTGGTCGATCTCGAAAAGATGACCGCGCCGTTCGGCGAGGTGGTGGACGCCTGCGACGCGCTGGGCAGGGAGCTGGGCGTGTCGATTCGCATCCAGCGGCAGGAGATCTTCGAC
>CAMJGU010000022.1 GCA_946405325.1 uncultured Clostridia bacterium
GCCGCGTCCGCGACCTCTTTGAACAGGCGAAGAAGGTCGCGCCCGCCATCGTCTTTATCGACGAGATCGACGCCGTGGGCCGCCAGCGCGGCACCGGCCTCGGCGGCGGACACGATGAGCGCGAGCAGACGCTCAACCAGCTGCTCGTGGAGATGGACGGCTTCGGCAGCAACGAGGGCGTCGTCGTCATGGCGGCGACCAACCGCGCGGATATTCTCGACCCCGCGCTGCTGCGCCCCGGGCGCTTCGACCGGCAGGTCTACGTCGGGCTGCCCGACATCAAGGGGCGCGAGGAGATTCTGAAGATCCACACGAAGAACAAGCCGCTTGCCGAGGACGTCGATTTGAAGCAGGTCGCCCGCGGTACGTCGGGCTTCAGCGGCGCTGATCTGGAGAACCTCGCCAACGAGGCGGCGCTGCTCTCCGCGCGGCGGAACAAGAAGCTCCTCGGCAAGGCGGAGTTCGACGAGGCGGAGATCAAGGTCATCGCCGGTCCGGAGAAAAAGAGCCGCGTCGTGACGCCGCACGAGCGGAAGCTCACCGCCTACCATGAGGCGGGGCACGCTGTCGTGATGCACGCCCTGCCGACCCACGATCCCGTGCACCAGATCACCATTGTCCCGCGCGGACAGGCGGGCGGCATGACCATCGCCCTGCCCGAGGAGGATCGCTCCTTCCAGTCCAAGCGCTACATGGAGGAGCAGATCGTGTCGCTGCTCGGCGGGCGCGTGGCGGAGGCGCTGATGCTCGGTGATATCTCCACCGGCGCGTCCAACGACATTCAGCGCGCGAGTCAGATCGCCCGCAGGATGGTCACCGTCTACGGCATGAGCGAGAAGCTGGGCACCGTGTCCTTTGAGACGGGGCACGACGAGATCTTCATCGGCCGCGAAATGGCGCGCTCCAAGAGCTATTCCGAGGAGGTCGCCGCGCAGATCGACGCCGAGGTGAAGCGCATCATTGACGCGGCGTATGCCCGCTGTGAGGAAATTCTCAAGCGCGACCGCGACAAGCTGACCGAGGTGGCGGAGTTCCTGCTGAAAAATGAGACGATGAGCGCCGAGGAATTCAACGCGGTTTTTGTGCAAACCGACTAATGCGCCTGTCTCCCGACGGCGGACACAGTTTTGCGCGTGACCGGCAATAAAAGTCATTTGTCTGTCTCACACGGACAGAACAAAAAACGACAATCGAATCCAAACCGCTGACGGGGGCCGAAAAACCGGCGTTTTGCCCCTTGTCAGCGGTTTTTGTTTGGGGTATAGTTACAGTAATCGTGTACTTTATAAATAATAATACTGTGCGCGAAAATCAAGGGAGGAAACAACGATGAAGAAGTTATTTGCACTTGTTCTGGCACTTGCGATGACCCTGGCGCTCGTCGCCTGCGGCGGCTCGTCCTCGAGCAGCGGCGAGAGCAGCTCCGGCAGCGAGAGCGGCAGCTCCGCGGCGGGCGGCACCGTCAAGATCGGCGTGTTCGAGCCCCAGACCGGCGACAACGGCGCCGGCGGCAAGCAGGAGATCCTTGGCATGCAGTATGCCAACTACGTCCAGCCCACCGTCGAGATCGGCGGGCAGACCTATAACGTCCAGCTCGAGATCGTCGACAACCGCACCACGGCGGAGAACGGCCCCTCCGCGGCGGCTGAGCTGATGAACCGCGGCGTGTCCGTCGTCCTCGGCTCCTATGGCTCCGGCGTGTCCATGGCGGGCGGCGCGGTGTTCTCCGAGGCGGGCGTGCCTGCGATCGGCGTCACCTGCACCAACCCGCAGGTCACCTCCGACTGCGACGTGTACTACCGCATCTGCTTCCTGGATCCGTTCCAGGGCACCGTCCTCGCCAACTATGCGTACAACACGCTGGGCGTAACCAACGCCTACACGCTGGCGATGCTCGGCAGCGACTATGACCAGGGTCTCGTCCACTACTTTACCGAGGCGTTCAAGGCGCTCGGCGGCACCGTCACCAACGAGGACTTCCCCGAGGGCAGCGCGAACTTCGTCTCCTACATCAACAACGCCAAGGCGGCGGGCGCGGGCGTCATCTTCGCCCCTGTCTCCACCAACTACGCGCAGCTGATCATCGAGGCCGCCTCCGCGCAGGGCTTCGAGGGCGCGCTGCTCGGCTCCGACACCTGGGACAACAACATGGTCGTTGAGAGCGCGCAGGGCAAGAACGTCGTCGTCGACATCACCACCTTCTATCAGGAGGGCGGCAACGCCGCGTTCGACGATGGCATCAAGGCGTGGATCAACTCCAACGCCGACGCCAAGACCAACAACGGCGGCAACGACATGATCTCCGCCGTCACCGCCATGGGTTACGACGCGTACTTCGTGGCGCTCGAGGCGATCAAGGCCGCCGGCTCCACCGAGCCTGCCGAGGTGCTCAAGGCGCTGCCCGGCGTCAGCTATGAGGGCGTGTCCGGCCTGATCGAGTTCGACGAGATCGGCGACGCCAAGCGCGACGCCGCTTACATCAAGGCCGCCAACACCGAGACCGGTGAGTGGGACTTCGTCACGATCCAGGGCGTCAACTGATTTCCGCGTTCTTTCCACAGCAACAACTGAGCTTGGCGGGGCAAACGCCCCGCCAAGTTTTGGTATCACAGCCGCTATCTCAATAGAAAGAGAGGAGCAAGCATGCAAGGACTGCTTCCCTATCTCATCAACGGCGTCTCCGTGGGCGGCCAGTACGCGCTGATCGCCATCGGCTACACGCTGGTCTACGGTATCCTGCGCCTCATCAACTTCGCCCACGGCGACGTGTTCATGGTCGCGGGACTCATTATGGTCTATTCGTCGGCGACGATGCCGATGTATCTCTCCATCCCGCTGGTGCTGATCCTCACGGTCGTGCTGGGCTTCACCATCGAGCGCGCGGCGTACAAGCCGCTGCGCACCGCGCCGCGCATGTCGCTGATGATCTCCGCCATCGGCGTGAGCTATCTCATCCAGAACCTCGCGTTCTACTTCACCGGCGGCCTGCCCCAGCCCGTCACCAACCCGATCCCGTGGATCTCGGAGAACGTGACGGTCTTCGGCGAGTCCACCAAGCGCGTGACGCTGGTCACGCCGATCCTGACGGCGCTTTTGGTCGTGGCGCTGGTGTATTTCATCAACCACACGAAGATCGGCATGGGTATGCGCGCCGTGTCCAAGGACTTTGAGACCGCGCAGCTCATGGGCATCAAGATCAACAGCGTCATTTCCATGACCTTCGTGGTCGGCTCGTTCCTCGCCGCCGTCGGCGCGATGCTGTACTTCACCAACTATCCCTCGGTCGCCATCACCTCCGGCGGCATGCCGGGCTTGAAGGCGTTCGTCGCGGCGGTGTTCGGCGGCATCGGCTCGATCCCCGGCGCGGTGGTCGGCGCGTTTCTGATCGGCATTTCCGAGGAGCTGATCAAGGGCCTCGGGTACTCGACCTTCTCGGACGCGTTCACCTTCGCGCTGCTGATCGTCGTGCTCTGCGTGCGGCCCACGGGCCTGTTCGGTGAGAAAGTCACCGACAAGGTGTAAGGGGGTGCGAGGATGAAACACATGAAACGCGAACACCTCATCACCGCGGTCGTCCTCGCGGCGCTGCTCGTCGGCGCGTTCGTGCTGGACGCGACGCTGCCGAGCTATCACATTGCGATCAAGGTCGTGAAGAAGGCGTGCGTCTACTCGCTCGTGGCGGTGAGCATGAACCTTTTGAACGGCTTTACGGGCCTCTTTTCGCTGGGACAGGCGGGCTTCATGCTGCTCGGCGCGTACTCCTACGCGGTGCTGTGCATCCCCGTCGCCAAGCGCGCGGGCGTCTACCAGTACTTTAACGGCGGCATCGTGCAGTTCTCGCTGCCGGAGGTCTTTTCCGGCATTCTCGGCGACACGGTGGGCGGCGTGGTCGGCATGCTGTGCGCGCTGCTCGTCGGCGGCGTGATCGCCGCGCTGTGCGCGTATCTGATCGGCCTGCCCGTACTGCGCCTCAAGAGCGACTACCTCGCCATCGCCACGCTTGGCTTTGCCGAGATTTTGCGCGCGTTCTTCCAGTGGAACGCCCTCGGCCCGCTGACCAACGGCTCCAACCTGCTCAAGAACTACCCCGACCTCGGCGGCGCGGCGGCGTACGTCATTCTGGTGGGCATCTTCATCGCGATCATCCTGCTGCTGGTGAACTCCACCTACGGCCGCGCGTTCATGGCGATCCGCGACGACGAGGTCGCGGCGGAGGCGATGGGCGTCAACCTCGCGCACCACAAGCGCCTCGCGTTCATCATCAGCTCGTTCTTCGCCGGCGTCGGCGGCGGCATGCTCGCGATGTACATGGGCACGGTGCAGGCGCTCTCGTTCAAGAGTGCCATGACCTATGAGATCCTGCTGATCGTCGTCATGGGCGGCATCGGCTCCATCACCGGCTCGGTGCTCACGAGCTTCCTGTATATCGCGAGCCTCGAGTGGCTGCTGCGTGGCCTCGACTCCGGTACGTTCCTCGGCATCTCGTCCCCGATCTTCAAGAACGGCTTCCGCATGGCGATCGTCTCGGTCATCATCATGATCGTGGTGCTGTTCTTCCGCAAGGGCATCATGGGCGACCGCGAGCTGCCCGACTTGTTCAAGCCGCGCAGAAAGGCGGCGAAGAAGGGAGGCGACGCGCAGTGAGCGAGAACGTATTGAAGCTCGAAAACGTCACCATGCAGTTCGGCGGCGTCGTCGCCGTGGACAACCTGAGCATGGAGATCAACAAGGGCGAGATCGTCGCCCTGATCGGCCCCAACGGCGCGGGCAAGACCACCGCGTTCAACACCATCACCGGCGTCTACGAGCCGACGAACGGGCAGGTCAGCTTCCTCGGCAAGCCCATCGTGCGCAACCACCCGCAGGGCAAGATGAAAAAGGCGTACAAGGGCTCGGACGCGGAGAAATTCGTCCATGAGCCGGTGCTGAACCCCACGCCGGACAAGATCACGGCGCTCGGCATGGCGCGCACGTTCCAGAACATCCGGCTGTGGAAGACGCAGACCGTGTTCGACAACGTGCTGATCGCCAAGCACATGCTGCGCACGTCCAACGTGTTCTCCGCTACCTTCCGCCTCAACCGCGCGGAGGAGGCGCGCCAGCGCGCCGAGGTCGCGGAGCTGCTGGAGATCGTCGGGCTCTCCGATGTGAAGGACGAGCTGGCGACCAGCCTGCCCTACGGCAAGCAGCGCCGGCTGGAGATCGCCCGCGCGCTCGCGACGCAGCCGAAGCTGCTGATGCTCGACGAGCCGGCGGCGGGCATGAACCCGCAGGAGACTGACGAGCTGACGGCGTTCATCGGCCGCGTCCGCAAGGACTTCGACATGACCATCCTGCTCATCGAGCACCACATGGATCTGGTCATGGACATCTCCGACCGCATCTACGTCATCGACTTCGGCAAGCTCATCGCGCACGGCACGCCGGAGGTCATTCAGAACGATCAGCACGTCATTGACGCGTACTTGGGGGTGGAAGAGGATGCTTAAAATCGAAAACCTCCAGGTCGCCTACGGCGGCATTCAGGCGCTGCGCGGCATCAGCCTCGAGGTGCCGGACGGCAAGATCGTCACGCTGATCGGTGCGAACGGCGCGGGCAAATCCACCACGCTGCGCACGATCTCCGGCCTCGTCAAGGCAAGCTCCGGCTCCATCACCTACGACGGCACCGAGCTGCTGGGTATGCCCATCAACAAGATCCTGGAGGCGGGCATCGCGCAGGTGCCGGAGGGCCGCCGCGTGTTCGCGAACCTCACGGTGCTGGAAAACCTCAAGGCGGGCGCGTACCTCCGCCGCGACAAGGACGGCATCGAGAAGGACATCCAATGGGTCTACGAGCTGTTCCCGCGCTTGCAGGAGCGCTCGTGGCAGCTGGCGGGCACGCTCTCCGGCGGCGAGCAGCAGATGCTCGCGGTGGGCCGCGGCCTGATGTCCCGCCCGAAGGTGCTGATGATGGACGAGCCGTCCCTCGGCCTCGCGCCGCTGGTGGTGCAGGGCATCTTCGACATCATCCGTGAGATCAACAAGCAAGGCGTAACGATCCTGCTGATCGAGCAGAACGCCAACATGGCGCTCAAGATCGCTGACCTCGCCTACGTGCTGGAAACCGGCAGGATCACGATGACCGGCACCGGCGCGGAGCTGCTGGCGGACGAGAGCGTGAAGGAAGCGTATCTCGGCAAAAAACGCAAATAAGCAAAAAGAAGAACGCCATCGGCGTTCTTCTTTTTGCTTATTACTCCTGCGGCCCGACCATCACATCGACCACCGGCTCGAGGGCTGCGCTCTGCATCTCCTCGATACGCCCCTCGTCGACGAGCTTCGCGAGCGCCGGGTCGATGGGCATCTGCGCGAGCAGCGGCAGGCCGTGGCGTCGCGCCGCCTCCTCGGTCTTGCCCTCGCCGAAGAGGTAGATCTTCTTGCTGCAGTCGGGGCAGAGGACGTAGCTCATGTTCTCGACCAGTCCCACGATGGGCACGCCCATCTTCTCCGCCATCTTGACAGCCTTTTCGACGACCATGCTGACGAGATCCTGCGGCGAGGTGACGACCACGATGCCGTCGAGCGGGATCTGCTGGAACACGTTCAGCGACACGTCGCCGGTTCCCGGGGGCATGTCGACGAGCAGGAAATCCACGTCCCAGATCACGTCGGTCCAGAATTGCTGCACCACGCCGCCGATGACCGGGCTGCGCCAGATGACGGGGTCGGTCTCGTCGTCGAGCAGGACGTTGATGCTCATGACCTGCACGCCGCCCTCGCTGACGCAGGGGAGCAGCGCGTTCTCGGTGCCGACGGCCTTTTCGTGGATGCCGAACGCTTGCGGGATGGACGGTCCCGTCACGTCCGCGTCCATGATGCCCACGGCGTAGCCGCGGCGGCGCAGCAGCACGGCAAGCTGGCTCGTGACCATGCTCTTGCCGACGCCGCCCTTGCCGGACACGACGCCGTACACGCGGCGCACGACCGCGTCGGGATGATGCTCCTTGAGGAAGGACTGGGGCGCGGTGCGCGAGGCGCAGCTCTCGCCGCAGGTGGAGCAGTTATGTGTGCAGTTTTCTACGGTTGCTTCGCTCATGTGTGTTCTCCTTATTTATAATGATACAAGATTGACGTTTTTACGCCCGCTCAGATACGCCGCTTCACGGTGCTGGCAGGTGAGCAGGAGGATCTGCCGCGTCTCCGCCGCTTGGACGAGCAGTTCCAGCGCCGCGGCGCAACGCGCGTCGTCGAAGTTGATGAGCGCGTCGTCCAGCACCAGCGGAACATGCTTGTCCGCGGGCAGCACCATGTCGCAGATGGCGAGGCGCACCGCGAGGTAAAGCTGATCGCCCGCGCCCTGACTGAGCAGCGCCGCGTCCCGCGGGACGCTCTCGCCGGACTCGGTGGCGAGCGCGTGGAACGCGCGGTCGAGGGCGATGGCGTCGTATTTGCCGCCGGTCAGCGCGGAGAAATACTCCGCCGCCCGCTTGCCCAGCTCCGGAGAGAACCGGTTTTGCAGCGCGGTGTTGGCGTGCTCCAGCGTCTCCATCGCCAGCGCGATGGCGTCGTACTCCTCCTGCGCGTCCGCGAGCTGTTCGCGCTTCTGCGACAGCGCACTCTCCCGCTCGGCGAGATCGCCGATGGATTGCAGCCGCCCGGATATGTGATCGGCGCGGCTCTGCGCCTCGGCACGCTGCGCGGTTGTGCGCTCCAGCTCATATTGCAGCGCCTCGCGGCTTTTTTCCGGGCGCTCCACCGCCTTGGCGGGCACACCTTTGAGATCGGGAACGGGATAGTCCTCGTAATACTGCTTCTTGTTGCGCGCCTCGCTCTCCATCTGCGCGAGCGTGTCATAGCGGGCGAGGTTTTCGTGTATATAGGCGGAGGCGCTGACCGCGTCCCCGGCGGGAATGGCGGCAAAGACCGCCTCCATCGTCTCCGACGCCTGCGTTTTAAGCACTTCACAGGCGGTCTCCGCGCCGCGCAGCGCGCCTTCCAGCTTGGCACGCTCGCTTGCGTGGATTCGCTGCCGCTTCCGCCCGCGCATCCACTCGAGCACGAACAGCGCGGCGAAGACCACTACGCCCACGACGGAGCCGTAAAGCGCGGTGACGGGGATCTGCAGGTGCAGCAGCAGCGCGGCGGGCAACATCGCGACGCATACAATTAATAATAGAAGCCAAAGCGATCCGACCGACCGCAGCGCCGCGGGCTTACCGACTGCATCAAAGCCGCGCAGCGCCTGTTCGGCGTCTTCGCGCTTGCGCTCCGATTCCTTCAGCTGCCGGGACAGCTCATCCACGGTGCGCAGTCGGCTTTTGTTCTCCTCCAGCACCTTCCGCGGCGGGACGTGGGAATCCTCCAGCATCCGGCGGAAGATCCGCGCCTCCCGCGCGGCGTCGTCCGCGCTGCGCTTGGCGCTCTCCCGTGCGAGATACTGCGCCTGCCGGTCGGCGAGGTCGTGGGCGGAAAGCGCGGCGCGCAGCTGCGCTTCGTTCGCGTTCAGCTCCGCGATGGCGGCTTCCGCGTCGGCACGCTCGGCGCGCAGGCTCCGCAATTCGCCGAGCGCCGCTTCGTCCGCGTCGATCTCCCGCTCCAGCGCGGGGATCTGCCCGTTGCGGGCGTTGGAGCGTCGGGCGTTGAGCTGCTTTTTGAGCGCCGCCGCGGCCTCGGAATAGGACGCGCCCTCCTCGCCGGTGGTGATGAGCGCGGCGATGCGCCGCTCCAGCTCCGCGTCCGGCTCGATGGCGAGACCGCTTTGCCGGATGAACGCGCTGCGCTCGTAGACCTCCCGCGGCACGCCCAGTAGTGTCTCACCGCAGTCGGCGGCGGTCAGTGCCGCGATTTCGTCGCCGGTGCCGGCGTAGGTCGCGGAAAAGCGCCCCATCGGGCTGTTGGCGCGCGCGGTGTCGCGCCGCAGCGTGACGCCGCCGTAGGCCTCGCTCTCCAGCTCCAGCGAGCCCTGCATCGGCGCGCCCGACCAGGGGAGATAGCGGTTCTTGTCGGCGAGCGCCCCGCGCTCCCGCGTCGAGAGCCCATAGAGCATCACGCGCAGGAACGCACTGAGCGTCGACTTGCCGGACTCATTGGGCGCCTCAATGACGTTGAGTCCCGGGGCGAAGGTGAGCGTGCACCGATCCAGCACGCCAAACGTTGCGCTGAGCTTGCAAAAACGCACAGAACCACCCCTTTCGAGACACTAACCTATAGTATATCATATCCGTCGAAGTTTGTCTCCACCGACGCGAAAAATAATTTTCGAAAAATGTGAAAAAAGGTCTTGACTTTTTCCTTATAGGCGAGTATAGTATCAACTGTTCCGCGGTTGAGCCGCGAGGCGAAGCCGAAAAGCGGAGCGAGTACCTTGT
>CAMJGU010000023.1 GCA_946405325.1 uncultured Clostridia bacterium
AGGTGGTGGACTACGTCCGCCGCAAGTACGGCGACGACCATGTGGCGCAGATCGTGACGTTTGGCACGATGGCGGCGCGCGGCGTGATCCGCGACGTGGGCCGCGCGCTGAACATGACCTACGCCGACTGCGACGTGATCGCCAAGCTGGTGCCGAACGCCCTGCATATCACGCTGGACGAGGCGTTGAAGCTCTCGCGCGAGCTGCGGGAGAAGTACGAGAGTGACGAGCAGGTGAAGCGCCTGATCGACACCGCGCGCGCGCTGGAGGGAATGCCGCGCCATGCCTCGACGCACGCGGCCGGCGTGGTCATCACGAAGGACCCCGTTGTGACCTATGTGCCGCTCGCGCGAAACGACGAGACCATCGTCTGCCAGTACACCATGGTCACGCTGGAGGAGCTGGGGCTTCTCAAGATGGACTTCCTCGGGCTTCGCAACCTGACGATCCTTGACGATGCGGTAAAAATGATCCGTGAAAAGGAGCCTTCCTTTACACTGGATGCCATCCCGGAGAACGACCCGGAGACCTACGAAATGCTCCAGCAGGGCAAGACCTCGGGCGTGTTCCAGCTCGAATCCAGCGGCATCACCGGCGTCTGCGTAGGCTTAAAGCCCGAGAACGTGGAGGATCTGACCGCTATCATCGCGCTCTACCGCCCCGGCCCGATGGACTCCATCCCGCGCTTCATCGCGAGCAAGCACGATCCCAAGCTGGTGACCTATCTCCACCCGTCGCTCGAGCCGATCCTGAGCGTCACCTACGGCTGCATCGTCTATCAGGAGCAGGTCATCGAGATCTTCCGCCGCCTCGCGGGATACTCGCTCGGGCAGGCGGACATGGTGCGCCGCGCGATCTCGAAGAAGAAAGCGGCGCAGATCCAGAAGGAGAAGGACACCTTCATCCACGGCGATCCGGAGCGCAAGATCGTGGGCTGCGTCGCAAACGGCATTCCGGAGCAGACCGCCGAGGCAATCTATCAGGACATCTACGACTTCGCAAACTATGCCTTCAACAAGGCGCACGCCGTTTCCTACGCGGTGGTGGCGTACCAGACCGCGTACTGCAAGCGGCACTATACCAAGGAGTACATGGCGGCGCTGCTCTCGAGTGTGCTGGACTCCTCGGACAAGATCAATGAGTACTTCAACGAGTGCAAGGACAACGGCATCGCGCTCCTGCCGCCGGACGTGAACCACTCCGCCGCGGGCTTCACCGTGGAAGACGGCGGCATCCGCTTCGGTTTGGTCGCCATCAAGGGCATCGGCCGGGGTCTCATCACCCGCATGACGGCGGAGCGGGAGGCGAATGGGCCGTTCACGGACTTCCGCGACTTCTGCCGCCGCATGGACGGCGTGGATATGAACAAGCGCGCGGTGGACAGCCTGATCCGCGCGGGCGCGTTCGATTCCATGGGCTATCGCCGCTCGCAGCTAGGCAAGGTCTACGAAAAGGTGATGGACGGCATCGCCAGCAGCAACCGCGCCAATCTGGAGGGGCAGATCGACTTCTTCGGCATGGGCGGCGGCGAGCAGCCGCAGCAGGACGATCTGGCGCTGCCGGACATTCCGGAGTACACGCCCGCGGAGCGGATGGCGATGGAGAAGGAGACCACGGGGCTGTACCTCTCCGGACACCCGATGGACGCCTACCGCGGCGCGGCAAGAGCCGCCGGCGCCGTCCCGATCGGCAAGATCCGCGACGATTTCGCGCAGGAGGGTGGGCCGACGACCTTTGCCGACGACCAGAGGATCAGCATTGCGGGCGTCGTGACCTCCAGCAAGACCAAGACCACAAAAAAGAACACCCTCATGGCCTACGTCGTCTTAGAGGACGACACCGGCTCCATGGAGATGCTCTGCTTTACGCGGTGTCTCGAAAACTATGGCAGCTACCTCAAGGAGGGGCAGGTGATCGTCGCCTCCGGGCGGCTGTCCGTGCGCGATGAAAAGGCACCGCAGCTGATGTGCGACTTTGCCCACCCGCTGACCGGCGAGGGCGCGATTCCGACGCCGCCGGGCGCACCTGCCGCCGCAAGCGGCAAGACGCTGTTTGTGCGGCTCCCGTCGCTGGACTGCCCGGAGATGGCGCACTTCCGCCGCGTGATGTACATGTTCGAGGGCAGCGGCACGCCGGTGAAGATCCGGCTCGCAGACACCGGCAAGCTGATCGGCACCACCTGCGACCTGCGGGACTCGCTGCTGCGGGAGCTGCGGGAAAAGCTGGGCGAGGAAAACGTCATCGTTAAATAAGAAAATGAGGAAGGGGAGACCCTTCCTCATTCGTTTTCGCTGCCCTCGTCGGTCTTTTCCTCCCGGAAGAGGATGGAAATGACCTCGGAATAAATCTTTTCCGCGTCCTGTTCAAAGCGTTTGCGGAGCTTTTTGACGTGCTTTTCGTCGGGCACCGCCACGTCCATGCGCCAGAGGGTGAGGCCGTAGTCGTCGTTGAAGCGAAGCGTTACGACGGTGTTGCCGTTGCTCTGCCCATGGGTGGTCACCTGAACCTGACGCTTCCGTTTGATCCTCTGGTTCTGCTTCGCGACCAGATCATCGGCGCGGAGCCGGACGGAGTAGGGAATCTCAGTCATCGTGGCGCGGCCGTTGAAGAGACCCTTTTCCGTGATGCCATAGAGCCCGTCGTCCGATAGGGTAAGGTGCTCCGTCTGCACCAGATAGCCCAGACACTCGGAGAAGTCGAAGAACTCGATGGCGCCGTCACAGCTCAGGGTCAGGTTCTGCATGACCTCGATGGGCACCGGCTCCAAAAGCCGCTCCGCGATATAGAGGATCAGAAACTTGATCTCGTTTTTGCTGCGGATGAATCCAAGCGCCATAGCCGCCTCCTACAAGTTTTTTTCCAGTATAGCGCAAAAAAAAGAATTTGTACAGCCTCGTTTTCCGCACCAACCGCCGCGGCCGTCATACCATGGATTGAAAGGCTTCTCTTCGGAAGTACTTTGATCAGGAGGTAATTGATATGGCTGAAAAAGTGACTCCCGGCCCCGTCAGCAACGCAAACGGCGTCCGCGAGGCGGTCTGTGTCCATACGAAGAAGATCTACTCTTCCTGCAGAGATAAGGACTGCATCGAGGATCTTCGCTTCTATCCCACGCAGTCTGCGCAGTCGGTATTGGCGAACGCGCAGGGCATCCGCGGCGGAAGCGCCGAACTGCTCTACACCTTCGTGGACGTGGAGCCGGTGAACTTCAATCGCGGCTACTATACCGTCGACATGCGCTTCTACTATAAGATCACGCTCCAGGCGCTCAATGGGTCCACCCGCTACACCGAGGTCGACGGCCTTGCCACCTTCGGCAAGCGCGTGATCCTCTGCGGCGGCGAGAGCGGCCCGAAGATTTTCTCCTCGGAGCCGGTCGCCGACGAGCTGGACGTCCAGCTCGACCTCACCGCCGATCTCCCGACGGCGTACGTCGAGGTCGTCGACCCGCTGCTGCTCAGCGCGAGCTTCGTCGATAACTGCCACTATGTCCCCGGCGTGCTTACCGGCGTGCCGGAGGGCATCCTCGCGGCGTTCGACGAACCGCTGATCCTCGACGAGTCCCAGAGCCGCCGCGTCTGCGTGTCCCTCGGCCAGTTCTCCATCGTGCGCCTCGAGCGCGACACCCAGCTGCTGATCCCCGTCTACGACTACTGCATCCCCACGGAGGAGTGCACGGTCGCGGGCATCGGCAACACGGAGGACCCGTGCTCGCTGTTCGCGGACGTGGATTTCCCGGTGGATTCGTTCTTCCCCTCGGATACCGTGTGCGAAAACGGCATCGGCGGCAGCTCCGGCGGCTGCGGCTGCAATCGGTAAGACAGTTTACGGAGACCGGCTGACTTTTGTCAGCCGGTCTTCACGTTTTTCTTGCACTTGAAAGTGGTTGCGTATATAATATTTTGTTGTACTTTGCAGATAAGGGAACGCGCCCTGAAACGCGAGAGAGGAACCATCCATGAAAGAAATGAGCAGACGCAACAAACTCTTCACCGAGTCGGTCATCCGCCGCATGACGCGCATCGCCATCGCCAACAACGCGATCAATCTTTCCCAAGGTTTCCCCGATTTTGATCCGCCCAAGGCGATCACCGACCGGCTGGCCGAGATCAGCGGCATCGGCCCTCACCAGTACCCCATCACCATGGGCGCGCCGAACTTCCGCCGCGCGCTTGCCAAGAAGTGCGGGCACTTTATGGGCCGCACCATTGACCCTGAGACCGAGGTGGTCGTGACCATCGGCTCCACCGAGGCGATGGTGGACACCATTTTCGCCCTCACGAACCCCGGCGACAAGGTCGCGCTGTTCAGCCCGTACTTTGAAAACTACCACGCCCAGCTCATCATGGCGGACTGCGAGCCGATCTACATCCCACTCGTCCCGCCGACCTTCCACTTCGACGCGAACGTACTGGAGGACGCCTTCAAGCAGGGGATCAAGGCGATCCTCATCTGCAATCCGTCCAACCCCAGCGGCAAGGTGTTCACCTACGACGAGCTCAAGCTCATCGCGGACCTTTGCATCAAGTACGACGTGTACGCCATCATGGACGAGCCGTACGAGCACATCGTCTATGACGACAACAAGCACATCTATATGAACTCGCTGCCCGGCATGTGGGAGCGCACGGTCAGCTGCTCGAGTCTCAGCAAGACCTACTCCATCACCGGCTGGCGCCTTGGCTACGCCATCGCGCCCAAGGAGATGATGGACCGCGTCAAGCAGTACCACGACTTCAACACCGTCGGCGCTGCGTCTCCGCTGATGGAGGCCGCCATTGCGGGTCTCGAGATGCCGGACAGCTACTACGTTGACTTCCAGGCGCACTACGCCCACATGAAGAAGCTGTTCACGGACGGCCTGCGCAACCTCGGCATCCCGTTCACCGACCCGCAGGGCACCTACTTCACGCTCGTTGACATCGGCCCGTACCTCAAGAAGGGGCAGACCGACGTGGAGTTCTGCGAGGAGATGGCGGTCAAGGTGGGCGTCGCCTGCGTGCCCGGCACGTCGTTCTTCATGGAGGACGTGCAGAACATCGTCCGCGTCCACTTCGCCAAGAAGGACGAAACGCTCATCGAGGCGCTCAACCGTCTGGAGGGCCTCAAGACCAAGATGGCGTAAGCCAAATCGAAATCATCACGGAGAGGAGGGGATCGCGGTGGTCGGAGCCATCGGTTACAACAGCATGCCGACCTGGCAGCGGTTGAGTGATGTCCGCGGCGCGCAGCCGTCGGACGGCGCCATGCCGCAAAGCGGCGCGATCCCTGCCGTCTCCGTACCGCGAGGCGACCCCTACAGCCGCGCGCAGGCGCCGGCGGAGTTCCCCTACGTCCCGCGGGGCTACGGCCCGGAGGAGCTGGCGACGCGCACGCGCACCATGTTCCCGGACCTCGGCACGCCGCTTTCCAACGCTTTGCAAGGCAAGCTCAACGGCGCGGAGCGGGAGGAAGAGCTGGAAAACATGCCCGGCGTCGAGGTGGAGGAGGCGAAATCCCCCTATGAGGTGATGGAGGACGCCAAGTGCGAGACCTGCGAAAAGCGCAAGTATCAGGACGGCTCCGACGACCCCGGCGTGTCGTTCAAGACCGCGCAGCACGTTGACCCCGACATGGCGCAGTCCGCTGTGCGCGGGCATGAGCAGGAGCACGTCACCCGCGAGCGCGCCGAGGCGGAGCGCGAGGGCCGCAAGGTTGTGAGCCAGACCGTGACCTACCACACGGGCATCTGCCCCGAGTGCGGGCGGTTTTACATCGAGGGCGGCACGACCCGCACCGTCACCGCCGCGGACAACGACAAGAGCGAGGAAAACACGCTCATCGGTGGGGAAGAGGACGACGAGGGCTTCGACATCGCATAAAATGCTCGTCCTGCACAAAATGACGGTTGCCAAACGCACTGCGGCATGTTAAGATGCCATCTATGACCACAAGCAGCAACACAAACAGGGAGGGAGAGACATGGAGGTAAAAAAGCCCGCGGTAGCGGGGACGCTGGAATCCAGCGATGCGCAGGTCATGATCGAGCCCGGTGACGGCAAGATCGACCTGAGCCTGCAATCCAGCGTCATGAACCAGTACGGACGTCAGATCAAGGCGACGATCCTCGAGACGCTGGAGCGTCTGGAAGTCAGCAGCGCCAAGGTGACGGTGGTGGACAAGGGCGCACTGGACTGCACGCTCAAGGCGCGCGTCGAGTGCGCGGTGTTCCGCTCCTGCGACGCGTCTGACGCAAATATCCCGTGGGGAGGTGCCGTGCGATGATTCCGAGACCCAGACCCGAGCGGTTCCGCCTGCGCCGCACCATGATGTTCATGAACGCGCAGAAGCCGGGACTCATCAAGGACGCTTACATCTACGGCTGCGACAGCATCATGCTCGACCTCGAGGACGCCGTCGCGGAGAACCAGAAGGACGCGGCGCGCTTTTCCCTGTACCACGCGCTCAAGACCATCGACTACGGCGATACCGAGGTCATCGTCCGCATCAACGGCCTCGACACCCCGCACTGGCAGGAGGACATCCGCGTGTGCGTCGCGGGCGGCGCGGACGGCATCCGCATCGCCAAGTGCGAGAGCGCGCAGGACGTGCACACCGTCGAGGCCGCCGTGGAAGCGGCGGAGAAGGAGTTCGGCGTGGAGGTCGGCCGGACGCTGCTCATGGCGGCGCTGGAAAGCCCCAAGGGCATCCTCAACGCCTACGAGATCTGCTCCGCGTCCGAGCGTATGTTCGGCGTGGCGATCTCCGGCGGTGACTTCCGCAAGTGTATGCAGACGACCCCCCAGCGCGACGGCGTGGATATGCTGGCCGCCCGCGGCCAGATGCTCATCGCGGCGCGCGCTGCGGGTATCCAGTGCTTCGATACGGTGTTCACCAACCTCGACGACACCGAGGGCTTTGAGGCCGAGGTTTTGCAGAACAAGGCCATGGGCTTTGACGGCAAGAGCCTCATCAATCCCAAGCAGATCCGCTTCGTGCATCAGGTGTTCGCACCCACGGAGAAGGAGATCGTGCAGGCGGAGAAGATCGTCCGCGCCTACAAGGAGCAGAGCGCCGCGGGCGTCGGCGTGTTCACCGTGGACGGCAAGATGATCGACATCGCGTTCATTCCCGGCGCTGAGAGGACTTTGAAGCTGGCCCGCGCCTGCGGACTTTGGGAGGGGGATCTGGTATGAAAAACGCTGTCGGACGCGAAATCCCTGATTACCTGCTCAAGGACGGCAAGGAAGTCTATCAGGGCAAGAACTATATGGACGGGAAGTACATCCAGAAGGCTTCCCCCAGGACCCGCCGCTATGAAAAGCCGCAGGAGAGCAAGATCGTCGATTCTCTGGTCGATGCGCTCAAAGCCTGCGGCGCCAAGAGCGGCATGACGTTCTCGTTCCACCATCACCTGCGCGACGGCGACTATGTGGTGAACATGGTCATGAAGGCCGCCATTGAGGAACTGGGCCTCGACGATCTCACCATCGCGGCGTCCAGCCTCGGCTCGGCGCACGATCCCATCGCGGACTACATCGAAGCCGGCAAGGTCGTGGGCATCCAGACCTCCGGCATCCGCGGCCGCATGGGCGAGGTCGTGTCGGCGGGCAAGCTCAAGACCCCGGCGATCATCCGCTCCCACGGCGGGCGCCCCCGCGCCATCGAGGGCGGCGAGGTACATATCGACATCGCGTTCATCGCCGCGCCCACCAGCGACTGCGTGGGCAACTGCCGCGGCATCGGCGGCAAGAGCGACTGCGGCTCCATGGGCTACGCCATGACCGACGCGAAGTACGCCGATCACGTCGTGGTCGTCACGGACTGCCTCGTGGACTTCCCGAACATGCCCGCGAGCGTCGAGGCGATCGACGTGGACGCGGTGGTGGTCGTGGACTCCATCGGAAATCCCAAGAAGATCGCCAGCGCCGCGGCGCGTATCTCCCAGAACCCGCGCGACCTGATGATGGCGGAGGACGTGGCGAAGGTCATCGCCGCGACGCCGTACTTCAAGGACGGCTTCTCGTTCCAGACCGGCGTCGGCGGCCCGTCGCTCGCCGCAAACCTGTTCCTGGAGCAGTACATGGACGAGCGCGACATCAAGATGGGCTGGGCGATCGGCGGCATCTGCGGCCCGATGGTGGAGCTGCTCAAAAAGGGCAAGGTCGGCAAGGTCATCGACGTGCAGGACTTCGACCTTGACGCGGTGCGCTCCATCAACCAGACGCCCAACCACTTTGAGATGTCGGCGTCCCAGTACGCGAACCCCGCCAACAAGGGCGCGTTCGTCAACAAGCTGGACTTCGTGGTGCTGGCGGCGCTCGAGATCGACACGGGCTTCAACGTCAACGTGCTCACCGGCTCCGACGGCGTGCTGCGCGGCGCGCCGGGCGGTCACCCCGACACCGCGGCGGGCAGCAAGGTCTGCATCATCGTGACCCCGCTGGTGCGCGGACGCATGGCGACGGTGTGCGAGCACGTCGTGACCGTCACGACCCCGGGCGACTGCGTGGACGTGCTGGTGACGGACTACGGCATCGCGGTCAACCCGCTGCGCCCCGACCTCATCGAGTGCCTCGACAAGGCGGGCATCCGGCACGTTACCATCGAAGAACTCAAGGAAAAAGCGTATTCCCTCGTCGGCCGTCCCGACGATCTCCAGTGGGAGGACGAGGTGGTCGCGGTGCTCGAAGCCCGCGACGGCACGATCCTCGACGTGGTGCGCAAGATCAAGCCGTATCAGATCGACGGCTGATTTTGAATAGAAGAGAGAAAATCAAACAAGAAAGGAAACCAATCCCATGAGTGAAGCAGTAGTCGGAATCCTCGGCCTGCTGTGTATCGTGGCCATCGTCGTCACGCTGTTCCAGAGCAGAACACAGCCCGCCATCGCGTTCATCGTCTACCCGACCATCCTCGGCCTGATCCTCGTTCTTGCCGGCCGCCACAGCTTTGATGACCTCGCCGCCATGATCAAGGCGGGCTTCAACAGCACCGGCCCGACCGCCGCGCTGTTCGTGTTCTCGGTGCTGTACTTCGGCATCATGACCGACGCGGGCATGTTCGACGTCATCATCGGCAAGCTGATGAAGCTCGTCGGCGACAACGTCATCGGCGTCACGGTCATGACCACGGTCATCGCCCTGATCGGCCACCTTGACGGCGGCGGCGCGTCCACGTTCTGCATCGTCGTCCCCGCCATGCT
>CAMJGU010000024.1 GCA_946405325.1 uncultured Clostridia bacterium
GGCTTGAGCAGCGGGAAGACGATCTTCCAGTAGGTCTGCCAGCGGGAGCAGCCGTCGATGGTGGCGGCCTCCTCCAGCTCCAGCGGGATGTTGGTGCGGATCGCGCCGTGGAACATGAACATCGCCATGGACACGGAGAAGCCGACGTGCATCAGAATCAGCGTCAGGCGATGGTTCAGCACGCCCAGCGTACCGCCGTAGACGGAGACCAGAGGTACCATCAGCACCTGGAACGGAATGACCATCGAGGCGATCATCAGCGAGAAGATGAACGTGCAGAACTTCCACTTCTGGTTGCGCACGATGACGAACGCCGTCATGGAGCTGACCGCAATGGTCAGGATCGTGGAGCTGACGGTGATGATCATGGAGTTGCCGAACACCGTCCAGAAGTTCATCTTCTTCATGGCCTCGGGGAAGTTCTTCATCGTGAAGCCGTGGGCGCCGATGAGCGCCAGCGGGTTCGAGGTGATGTCCGCCTTGGTCTTGAACACGTTGATGACGACCAGCAGGAACGGAGCGATGAAGCAGATAAAGAGAACGAGAAGCACGATCCACATGATCGCGTGGGAAATCTTTTTCTGGCGCGCGGCCTTTTCGTTTTCCGTCATTACGCTTCCACCTCTCCTTTCTTACCGATCATGACCTGAGTCACGCCGACGATGGCGCAGACCACGAACAGGATCAGCGCTTCCGCCTGGCCGAGGCCGTAGTTCTTGTAGGTAAACGCCTGGTTGTACACGTGCATCGCCGCCATGACGGAGGAGCCGAACGGCTCGCCCTTGGTCAGGGACAGGTTCACGTCGTACACAACGAAGCAGCGGGTGATGCTCAGGAACAGGCACTGCACGAAGCTCGCGCGCATCAGGGGAACGGTGACGTTCCACATGGTCTGCGACGCGTTGCAGCCGTCGATGCTGGACGCTTCCTTCACGTCCTCAGAGACGCTCATGAAGCCCGCCACGTAAATCAGCATCATGTAGCCCGCATACTGCCACACCGACACGATGATCAGCGCGAGCATCGCGCCCTTGGGCGTGGACAGGATCGAGGGGGCCGTGCCGCCGGCGATGGCACTGCCGAGCGCCACGAACGCGCGGTTGAACACGAACTTCCAAACATAACCGAGGACGATGCCGCCGATCAGGTTCGGAACGAAGAAGCCGGAGCGGAAGAAGTTCTGGCCCTTCACGCCGCTGGTGACTAAGTACGCGAGGAAAAACGCGAGAATGTTGATCAGCACGACCGCGAAGATCGAGTAGATCGCCGTGCGGCCCAGTGCCGCCCAGTAGTCCTTGTCGGCAAACGCCGCAGCATAGTTTGCAAGACCGACCCAGGGTTTTTTGGCCGAAACACCGTCCCAGCTCGTGAACGTCAGATACACGCCGTAGATAAACGGCACGATCACGACGCAGAAGAACAGGATGGTGCCGGGGCCGGCAAACATCAGGTACTGCTTGATCTTGTAGGATAGCGTGTTTTGTTTCATAGGCCTCCCCCTCCAAATATAACGGAACGTAAAGGGCAGAAGATCTGCCCTTTACGGTTCCAAAGGTTTACGAAAGATTAGTGCGCGCCAACCTCAGCGGTAGCCCAGTACTCGGTGACTTCCTGAGCGAAGCCCGCGCGGTCGGTCTCACCGGCGAGGTACTTCTGGAAAGAAGCGCCGACCTTGGCATAGTGATCGTCGGGCAGGTAGTTGTAGTTGCCGACCAGAGCGCCCTTGTCCGCGTAGCTCTTGACGGAAGCGCCGAGAGGATCGGACACGCTCAGGGTGATGTTGGAGAACGCGGGAACCAGAGAGCACTTGTTGACCAGGAAGTCCTGACCGTCGGCCTCATAGACGAGCCAGTTCAGGAAGTCCTTGGCAGCCTGCTGCAGCTCTTCGGACACGCCGTTGTCGATGTAGAAATACTTGGAGCCGCCGCCGACGAGCTTGGTGTTGTAGCCGTCAAGAGCGCTGGGAACGGGCATCATGCCCAGGTTCTCGGTGTAGTCGGTATCGACCATGTTGGACCAATCCCAGTTGCCGCCGAACTTGAAGCAGAGGTTGCCCTCGGCCAGCATCATCTCGGTGACCTCACGCTCCGCAGAGGTGGGGGCGTCCTTGGCGTAGTTGTACTCCTTGAGGACGTCGAAGGTGTCCATCATGGCGTTGAAGACCTCGTCGTCCGCCAGCTTGATGCTGCCGTCCTTGATGCCGGCGATGAACGCGTCGGGATCGTCATGCAGCTCATAGATCTCAGCGAAGTAGTGCGCGCCCAGGGACCAGTCTTCCTTCTGCAGGCCGACAGGAAGCTCCATGCCGCCGGCAGCGATCTCGTTGATCAGGGCCTGGAGATCCGCAGTGGTCTTGATGGTGGAAGGATCGAAGTCCTTGCCGGTGGCAGCCTTGATGGCGTCGCCGTTGTAGAGAAGGCCGCGAGCCTCAACGCAGACGGGGAAGCCGAGGACCTTGCCGTCCACGGAGATCGCCTGGGTGGTGTCGCCGACCCACTTCTCGCCGCTCAGATCAACGGCGTGCTCAGCGCCGAGGGAGTAAACGTCCTTGGCGTCGACCATGGCGAGCACATAGGGATCGTTGGAGGCGTACTTTGTCGCCATGTGAGCGGCGACGGTGTCGCTGGAGTAATAGACCTCAACGGGAACGCCCTTCTCCTGGGAATACTGTGCCGCCATCTCTTCCATCTGGCTCTGGATCTCCATCTTGGAGTTGAAGATGGTCAGGGTCGCGCCGGAGGCAGAGCCGCTGTTGCTGCCGCCTTCGGAGTTGCCGCCGCCGCAGGCCACGAGAGCGAGGACCATCACGAGGGCGAGCATCATTGCAAGTGCTTTTTTCATGTTGTGCTTCCTTCCTATTTTCCGAATAAGTTGCCTTCGCACCCCGTCCGCAATCTGCTGTCGACAGATCGTGAAACGTTTTACGCAGGTACTGTAAATTCTTATCATACGTACCCTGTCCTGTCAACAGTTTGAACAACAGATTTTCTCTGAGCCGCCGAAGTTTGGCGAGCTTATCCAAAATCGGTATTCCGATTTTGTGAAGAAACGCCAAGCTATGAAACGTTTAATAATTGTCGCTTTTCTTTTGTTGGGCAGATTGCTATAATACAGATAATTTGTCGGGAAGGGGCGGGAACATGATCAAGAAAAGCGCCGCCGCGCCCACCATGAAGGACGTGGCGCGGGAGGCCAAGGTCTCGCTGGGGACGGTGTCCAAGGTCATCAACGGCATCTCCGTGGGCGAAGAATACCGCGCGCGGGTCGAGGCCGCCGCGAAGAAGCTGGGCTACACGGTGAACCACTACGCCCGCGGACTCAAGACCAACCGGACCTACAGCGTCGCGCTGGTGCTGCCGTCCCTGCGGCACCCGTTTTTCGCGGCGTTGGCGGACGAGGTCACGGCGAGTCTCTCCCGCCGCGGCTACCGCTGCATCCTGATGATCACCAACTTCGACGCCGAGGCGGAGCGCAAGAGCTTCGTCATGGTGCGGCAGAACAAGGTCGACGGCGTGATCGCGCTGACCTACAGCCCCAACATCGAAGCGGACGAGTCCCTGCCGATCGTGACCATCGACCGGCACTTCGGCTCGGGCATTCCCTGCGTATCCTCCGACAACTATCTGGGCGGCCAGATGGCGGCGGAGAAGCTGCTGGAGCTGGGCTGTCAAAAGCCGCTGTGCCTGCAGATCAGCGCGGAGATCGCCGGCGAGCCGCACAAGCGCAGCGCAGGCTTTGAGAGCGCCTGCCGCGCCCGCGGCGTCACGCCGACGTTGGTCATTTTGCAGGAGCAGCAGACCGAGGAGCCCTTCCACCGCTTTTTGGACGAGCATATCCATGGCGGGAAGCTGGACTTCGACGGCATCTTTTGCAGCTCGGACGGTCTGGTGGTCCGCACGCTCAACTATCTGGAGCGCTACCAGATCCATGCGCCGCAGGACGTGCAGTGCATCGGCTACGACGGCATCTCCGATTTCCACACCGGCGAATATCTCTGCTCCACCATCGTCCAGCCGCTCGCCCAGATGGCGGACACGGCGGTAAACCTGCTGCTGGACGAGGGCGAGCCGTCCGCGGGCGCGAACATCCGCCTGCCCGTGCGCTACCAAAGCGGCGGCACGACAAAAGATTAAAATTAAGGAGGACACACCATGGCGGCAAGCTGGCTGAAAGACGCGATTTTCTACGAGATCTATCCCCAGTCGTTCTACGACACCAACGGCGACGGCATCGGCGACTTCAACGGCATCATCGAAAAGCTGGACTATGTCAAGGGCCTCGGATGCAGTGCCATCTGGCTCAACCCCTGCTTCGATTCCCCGTTCAAGGACGCGGGCTACGACGTGCGCGACTATAAAAAGGTCGCGCCGCGCTACGGCACGAACAGCGACCTCTACCGCCTCTTCGGCGAGGCGCACAAGCGCGGGATGCACGTCATCCTCGACCTGGTGCCGGGGCACACCTCCGAGGAGCACCCGTGGTTTCTGGAGAGCAAAAAGGCGGAGAAAAACGAGTACAGCGACCGTTATATCTGGTCGAACTTCTGCTTCGAGGGCTGCGGCGGACTCAACTACGTCGCGGGCGAGAGTGAGCGCGACGGCGTGTATGTGCTGAATTTCTTCAAGTGCCAGCCCGCGTTGAACTACGGCTTCCTGCACCCCGACAAGCCGTGGCAGTGCGCCGCGGACTCCCCCGCCGCCCTCGCCACCCGCGAGGCGATGAAGGACGTGATGCGCTTCTGGCTCGACCACGGCTGCGACGGCTTCCGCGTGGACATGGCGGATTCCTTGGTCAAGTTCGACGACGAGCAGAAATCCGGCACCTCCGCCATCTGGCGCGACGTGCGCGCGATGCTGGACGCCGAGTACCCCGAGGCGGTGCTGGTCGCGGAGTGGAGCCACACGGCGCTCGCGATCCGCGCGGGCTTCGACGCGGCGTTCTGCCTCAACGACCCGTGGACGGGCTATCCCACGCTGATGCGGGACTATGACCGCAAGCACCCGGAAAAGCCCGACAACAGCTATTTCCGCGCCGAGGGCGACGGCGACATCCGCCGCTTCCTCGACCGCTATCTGCGCGAATATGAGGCGACGAAGGACATCGGCTACATCTCGCTGATCACCTGCAACCACGACACCGTGCGCCCGTCGTGGAACTTAAGCGACCGCGAGCTGCGGCTCGCCTACGCGTTCCTGTTCACCATGCCCGGCGTGCCGTTCCTCTACTACGGCGACGAGATCGGCATGCGCTATCAGGATCTGCCCACCCACGAGGGCGGCTACTTCCGCACCGGCTCGCGCACGCCGATGCAGTGGGACAATTCGGCGAACCTCGGCTTTTCCACCGGCTGCGCGGACAGCCTGTATCTCCCCGTCGATCCCAAGCGCGGCGCACCCACGGTGGCGGCGCAGGAGAAAAAGCGCGACTCGCTGCTGCGCTTCACACGCGAGCTGCTCTCGCTGCGCAACGAGCAGGACGACCTGCGCGACAACGCCAATCTGGAGATCGTCCACGCCGAAAAAGGCGACGCCTTTGTCTACCGCCGCGGCGGGCTGCTCATCGCGGTCAACCCTGCGGCACATGAGGCGAGCGCGCCGGCGGACATTGCGGGCAAGCGCGTGCTCTACGCCATTGGCAGCGGCGAGGCCGCGGACGGCGGCATCGTCTTGCAGCCCCAGTCCTTTGTGATCTTCCAATAATATAAGAAAGTGAGGGTACTCCCATGGCAAGCGGCAGAATGGAATTCCACGCCCGGAGCATCATGCAGCACGCGAACTTCGCCTATGTGCTGCCCAACGACGTCGAGATGGCGGAGGTCAAGGATCCGCGGCATTACGACCGCCCCACCAAGAGCCTGATCCTCCTCCACGGTCTCACCGGCACGGACACCGACTGGCTGTTCGGCGGCGTGGCGCAGGAAATGGCGATCCAGTACAACCTCGCGGTGTTCATGCCCACGGCGGGCAACTTCTTCTACCTCGACCACGGCTACCCCGGCGGCAACTGGGGCACCTACGTGGGAGAGGAGTTCCCCGACTACGTCCACAAGGTGTTCGGCTTCTGTGACAAGCGGGAGGACACCATCATCGGCGGCCTCTCCATGGGCGGATATGGCACGCTGCACACGGCGTTCCACTATCCCGAGCGCTTCTCCGCCGCCATTGCGCTGTCCTCCGCGCTGCGCATCCGCGACCTCGCGGGCGGCAAGCAGGACGGCGTCATGCCGCCCGCCATGTTCCGCGACGTGTTCGGCGACCCCGACAAGCTCCTGGACTCCGACCGGAATCCCGAGTGGCAGTACCAAAAGCTCAAAGCCGAGGGCAAGCCGATTCCCTCCGTCTATCTCGCCATCGGCACGGAGGATTCCCTTTATGGAGCCAATCAGGAGTTCCGGCAGTTCCTCACGGAGCAGAAAGCGGACTTCCGCTATGAGGACGGCCCCGGCGGCCACAACTGGACGTTCTGGAACGAATACCTCAACCGCGGTCTCGCGTGGGTCCTGCGCTGAGCATCAAAATACCCGCTGCAAAAGCAGCGGGTATTTTTTATCCATCGTTGTTCGGAACAAGGATCGTAACGCTCGTTCCGCCGCCGACGCGCGGCGCAATGTGCAGCGTGCCGCAGCCGAGCATCTTCAGCCGGGCGTCGATGCCGCGAAGGCCTGCGGCACTTTCTTCCTCCGGTGGCGCGTCGTCCTCCACCGTCAGCTCAACGCCCTCCGGCCGCTTTTGCGTGCGGATGGAGATGTGCTCCGGCGCGGCGCCCGTCCCAAGTCCGCGCTTCACCGCGCTCTCCACAATGGGCTGGAGGGTCAGCGGCGGCAGGCGGAACACGGTGTCGGGCGTGTCAACCTCCACAAACAGTTCGTCCTCAAAGCGGAGCTGCTCCACGGCGAGATACGCCTTCGTGTGCGCCAGCTCCCGCTCAAAGGGAACCGGCGCGTCGTTGGTCGCGGCCTGAAAGCCGCTCTCCAGATAATTGGAGAAGTCCCGGATCACCTGCTTCGCCTTGCGCGGATCGCTGTCGCACAGATAATACGCGGTGGTCAGCGTGTTCTGGATGAAGTGCGGCTGGATCTGACCCGCCAGCGTGGTCAGGCGCATCTTCTGCATCTCCGCATCCCTGCGGATCGCCCCACGGACGAACAGCACGCCGTGCACCAGCGCGTTGACAAGGATGCAGAGCAGCAAGGCGACCGCATAGCGCGAGGAGTCGGTCACCGCGGCGACCAATAGATCAAACGCGGCGCAAAGCGGAAACGAAACCAGCCAGCGGTGACGCCGGTTGTCTTGACTTCGCAGCATATCCGCAAGCACAAGCACCATCAGCACTGAATTCATCACGGTAACGGCGGAGAGGAAGTCGTGCAGCTCCAGAACGCCGCACGCTTGCAGCGCAAAGAGCGCCGCGGCAGCCAACGCCGCGATCAGCGCGCCGACCTGCCCCGCAGGCGCGGGGCCGCCCTCGCGCAGATGGTTCAGAAACTGCACCGCTAAAACCGGCATGATCAGATACGCGACCATGCCCATCAGATACGGCATCGTCGCATAGTGGAAAAAGCTGTCGCCCCACCAGTCCAGCACAAGATAGGTCGTGGGCAGTCCCAGCAGCTTCCAGACGCCCGCCGCCATCGCCAGAAACGCAAGATAAGTCATCGCCTTTCTGCGGCGGTGCTCAAAGGGCACGCACAGCACCAGCAGCATGAGCAGCAGTCCGGTCACGATCGTCATCAAGCCGAGCGCGAGCAATCCAAAATCGCTGCGCAGCTGCTCCTTGAACGCGTGCTCCTTCGGGGTCAGCAGAAACTCCGGCTCGGCGCTGTTTCGGTAGACCGGCGTCAGAATAACCTGTGCGTTTTTGCCCGCGTCCCCGCTCTCCAGCCCGATCAACGCCCAATAGTTGCCCGGGGTCTTCAAACTCCCGGAGCGCGAGTCCGGCTGCACGGCGAAGCGCCGCTCTCCGTCGATCAGCACCTCCGTGTACTGATGCCGCGCAAAAAAGGCCAGCTGCAATCCGGCGTCCACGCGCTTTGGCAGCTTGAGCGTATAACGGCGCTGCACCTTCGCAAGCGCGTCGATCGGCTCCTCCTCACGCAAGGCGCTCAGCGCGGCGCGGGGCAGGGGCGGCTTTTCGGTCAGCTTCGCCTCTCCGCGGTGCGTCGTCATCAGCAGCGCGGCGCCCGAGAGGATCATCAGCGCCAGCGCCGCGAGCATGCAGCGCTCCCAAAGGAGGCGTCGTTTCAAGTCCTCATCCCCCTCACCGGAAAACGCAGCACGCTCATCTCATGCAGCACGCGCTCCACCGTCAGCGGCTTGAGCAGATAGCCGCTGCTGTCCAGCTCCCAGGCGTCCATCGCGTATTCCCGATACGACGTGAGGAAAATGATATTGACCTTCGGATTGATCTCCCGCAGCTTCTTCGCCAGCGTAAGGCCGCTCCCGCTGCGCAGCTCAATGTCCAGAAACGCCACGTCCACCTGATTCTCGCGGGCAAAGCGCAGCGTCTCCGCCGCCGTCAAAAAGCCCGCGATCTGCGCGTCCGGCAGCGCCTCATGCAGCGTGGCAAGTCCGCCGTTGAGGATGATCTTCTCATCGTCCACCAAAATCACAGTGGGCGGCGCGTCATTTTCCTGCATTGCTGCCAGAAGCTCCGCGTCCGGCACCTCCAGACAGGCGGCAAGACGGCTGAGCATAGCGACGTCGGGCGTACGGTGGCCGTTCTCCCAATACGACACCAGCGCAATGGACACGAACATCTTGCCGGCCAGCTGCTGCTGCGTCATACCGAGCTCCGTACGCCGCTCCCTGAGCCATTTTCCAAACGAATCTGAGACCACCATAGCGGTACCCCCTTTTCCGGAATACTCCTTTTGTATCATAGCGAATTCGTCGGTCAATCGCAATAAGGCGCAGTTTAACGTTTTTTAACTAAATGGATCGCATTTGACAGCAACAGCCCGAAGAAGACCTTCGGGCTGTGCGTTGAATTCAGTTTTCCCGCAGCAGCTCCAGCGCCTCCGGAAACAGCTCCAGACTGCGCGCCAGAATGCCGTTCATCTGCGCGATGGCGACGCCGTAGTTGACCGTCGGCACGCCGTCGAGCGCCGCGCGGGCAAGGCGGTTCTGCATCTCCCGCTCCCCCAGCAT
>CAMJGU010000025.1 GCA_946405325.1 uncultured Clostridia bacterium
GGAAAGGATCAGTTCTACGCTTTCACCTTCACGAGCGAGGAGCGCACGGTGGAGGCGGACGACCCCGAAACGCCCGACGTTGTGGAGACAAAAACCGAGAAATGGTATGTCTACACGATCTCCTACAACGGCGAACAATACTTTGCCGACGCCGTTTTCCACCTGACCGACGAACAGAAGGCGCTCGCGGACGACTACGCGCAGAACCTCAGCCTGTTTCTCGGCGACGGCGTGTTTCAAGGCATCTTCTCGGATGAAGCGACGGCAGGCATCCCGAGCCTTGGCGACGTGCGCTTTACGGACGGCGTTACCGAGGTGGTCTATTACAATCAGATGGACGAACGCTACGCGAACAAGCCCTACGGCACCGATGACGTCGGACACTACGGCTGCGGCCCCGCGTCTATGGCGATCGTGGTCTCGTCGCTCACGGACGACATAGTAGACCCCGCGCAGATGGCGAAGTGGGCGTATGAGCACGGCTACTGGTGCAGCAAAAGCGGCTCGTACCGCTCGCTGATCCCCGGCGCGGCGAAGGCGTGGGGGCTGAACGTCAAGGGCTGCGGCAAGGGCGAAGCACAGCGCATCGTGGACGCGCTCGGCGAGGGCAAGCTGGTCGTGGCCATCATGAGTAAGGGCCATTTCACGGAGCACGGGCATTTCATCGTGCTGCGCGGTGTGAAGGACGGCAAGATCATGGTCGCGGACCCCGCCAGCCGCTCCCGCAGCGGTCAACTTTGGGACTTGAGCCTGATCGTCAAGGAGGCGAGCAGCAATACCTCGGACGGCGGCCCGTTCTGGATCATCGGGCCGTGAATGAAGCCAAACATCCATGCGCCTGCGGTGCGCTGCAACAGCGGAAGATCGTTCGATGCGGTCTTCCGCTTCTTTTTTTGTTTACAAAAAGTTCAAAGAAATCCTGCGCAAAAACGCTCTGTGTGGAGCCTATTAGAATGGAGGTTATAAGATGGAAACGAACACACAACTGCTCAGCAACTTTTTGTTTTCCTGCGGCGGGAACTGGCACAACACGCTTTATATCCGCGATGACGCGGCCGGAAACGGTTATCTGATGACTGCCGACAGGGACGGTATGCCGCTTCTTATGGAGGTTGGCGCGTTCAACCGGCTTACGGGCAACAGTATCGACCCGGCGGAGTGCTGCGGAGAAATGGCACTTGGCGTTTTCGAGACGGTCTATGCCAAATACCTACTTTGGCGCTGCCCTTCCGCACAGGAACACTCGCTGCGCTCGATCTGCGTGCAAGCACACGAAAGAGGAGGTGGTACACAATGAAAAGGCCCAACATCAAATGCCCGTACTGCGGCTCGCGCGCGTTCCTGCGCCCGGCGTCCGCGCTCGGCAAGACAAGCCCGTGCTACCAGGGCAAGGAGTTCTACGTCTGCGCGCGGTATCCGCGCTGCGATTCCTATGTGGCGGCGCATGAGCGAAGCCGGCTCCCGATGGGGACACTGGCGAACGCCCCGCTGCGCCGGAAGCGCCACGACACGCATCTGGCCTTTGACCGGCTTTGGAAGGACGGGTACATGACCATAGACGAAGCCTACCGCTGGCTGCAGGTGCAGCTCGGCATCCCGAAGACAGAGGCGCACATCGCCATGTTCTCGGAGTACCGCTGCGAGCAGGTGATCCGGCTGTGCAGCGCCTTTACCGCGGCGCAGGCGGCGTAGAAAAGGAAGAAGATTCATGGAATGGGGGTGAATGAAATGAAGAAGGATTGGACGCTCAGTGAGGACAGGCATCAGCTCGTCGAGAAGTCCCTCCCGCTCGTGCGCTGGACGATCAGCCGCTTTATCAGCTGCGGCAGTGACGCCGACGGGCTGGGCTTCGACGACCTGTATCAAGAGGGCTGCCTTGCCCTCTGCCGCGCGGCGGCGGCCTATCGGGACGATAAGGGCGAGTTCTCCACGCTCGCGGTGACGGCGATCCGCAACCATCTGCTCGAATACTGCTCGCGGATCGTCACGCAGGCGCGGAATCTGCCTACGTTGTCGCTGGAGGCGATGAACGAGGACGGGCGGGAGATCGAGGCGGACAGCGCAAAGGCGCAGACGCCGGAGGACGACACGCTCTCGAGGCTCTGCATCGGGCAGTTCCTCGGCAGCAGGAAGCAGCGGTACACCGGCTCCGCGCGGCTCGGCGTCGAGGCGCTGGAGCTCAAGGTGCTGGGGGGCTGCGGCGTGACGGAGATCGCGCGGCTCTATGATTCCAAGCCGAACGAGGTCGGCGCGTGGATCTCCAAGGCCGCGAAGCGGATGCGCCAGGACGCGACGGAAAGTGAGCTGCACGCCTTTGGCTTGCAGGATATCGCATAACAAAAGGGGGATTTGGATATGAAAGCAACGATCTATACGGCGGTCGGGCATCTGCTCCGCAAGCGGGGCGAGGACGGCGCGAGCTATCCCGTTGTCCTGCTGGGTCGCAAGGAGTACGGCGTGGACGTGCAGGAGCTGGTCGTGTGGGCCGCGCTCAGCTGGCAGTTCCTCACGATGGAGGAGATCCGCGAGAAGTACGCCGTATACATGGACAAGCTGCCGAGCGAGCGCCGGACGCTGGAGGACTGCGTGGCAAGGCTCAAGACCCGCGGCCTCATTGCCTGCGGCGAGGGTGATACGGGCGCGGAGGCGCTGTACGACCTGCTCTCCGCGCTGTACGTCGTGCCGGTGTCCGAGAAGCTGACGCTCCGGCTGCTTGCGTTCTGGCGGCTCGTTGTGGGGCATGGCGTTTCCGTGGAGCGCGCCGCGACGCTGTTCCGGCGTGACAGACGCAGCGAGCGCGAGGCGCAGGTCATGGCGCTTGTGCGTCAGGCGGTGCTGTCCACCGCGGAGCTGATCCAATGCGCGGAGGTCGGGGCGACGGACATTTCGACGGACGTGAAGCTGCTCGATGCGCTCTACGTCGATCCAGACGTCACCTGCGACAACCTCCCGGACCTCATGCGCGGCGTGAAGAGCCGTGATAGCGTCATGCTCGCAGTCGCCAATCTGTATCTGCGCAAGCAGATCATTTTGGAGCGGGTGTGACGCGGGACGAGAAGTTTTGAGAAAAACGCCCCCCGCTTCAATGATGAACCACGAAGCGGGGGGCGTATTATAGCTCTCCGAGTTTTATTTTTGCCAATACTTATTTTACACTAAGGAGTGAGACCTCGCGTCCCACTCCTTGCTTAAAAGATTGTCTGTGATTCGCCAGATTATCCAGCGTTTACAAAAACGGTGTTTTCGCCCGCGCCGTCTATGTCATCCCGCCACATTAACTCATACGCGCTGTTGAGGTAGAACTCGCCGGTGCCGTCCTCATACTTCACTTCCTCGGTGAACTTCCCGTCGCTATCATAAGTGCGGATCAGGTGCCTACCGTTTTCGTAGCTCAGCACGCCGCCCGCGCCGGTGGGCCGCGCCGTCATTTCCCAGATATACTGTTCCGCCGCACTGTTTGACCACTCAACGAGCACGTCATACATGCCCTTCGCGCCCTGGGTGATCGTGACAACGCCGCGTCCGGCGATCTTTTCCGCCCAGCGGCCGATCAGGTCATCCGGCGTATAGCCTAACTCGCGCATCATGTCTGCTTCGGCCAGCGCGTCATACCACTCCTGCATGATCTCGCTTGCCTTGGTGGTGCCGTCCGCAAAGTTGATTCGGAAAAGCTGTTCATTGCCGCTCCACACCTGACGGTAGATATTTTCGCTGCCTTCCGCAAGGAAGAAATCGAAGCGCATGTCGTCGTTGGGGAAATTCAGGAAAATATACTCACCATCCGGCACAGCTGTGGTTTCATTATCCAGCGCCTCAACCTGTGCGTTGCGAATCAGCCGCATCACATAAGGCTCGGCATACACACCGTTTGCCGTCACGGGACGCCATGTGGAAGGGCTGAGCGCATACGCTGTGCTGTCCACAAACGCGGCGCGGGCTAGATAAATGTCCAAATCGGCGTTGCCGAAGGTCTCGGCAATCAGCCCGTCATTTTCCGCGACAAAGGTATCACGCACGCTGCTCCACGCCCACTCGTTGAGCGTCGTCCACAGCTCGATGCTTTCGTCGTCGTCATAGTTCTCGCGTACCATGCGGACATCCGTGGGGTGGTAGTACACATAGTAGGTGCCGTCAGGATCCCTCGCAAAAACATCCACGCCGGACATATCGTTGCACAGCATATCATAGAGCTGGATCTCACTGATCACGCCGATGCTGAACAGCCAACCCGCGCCTTCGCCGCTGCCGCCCTGCGCCTGATCCGCCTCGATGGATGCAATTTCCGAAACAGTGAACAGGATGCCGTTTTCATCATTCTCCGGCGTCTCCGTCTGTAGCAGCTCATTGTACTCCAGCGGGATCAGCAGCTTCCTGTCGGCATTCATGTAGATGCTCGACGCCTCGCCGTCCGGCCGAAGCGCATTATTGTTGATATCCAGACTCTCTCCGGAAATAGCGAAGCCCTCGCTACTCTTTTCTCCTGTCGCGGCGCAGGCTGCCAGAGACAGTACCATCACCGCGGCCAGCACAACGCTCAATACGGATTTCTTTTTGTATTTCATAATTTCCACGATCCTTTCACTCGTCGTATTTGTTCCAAAGCCCGCATACAAGACGGGCATTTCGCACTTTCGTTCTTCAGCCGAAAGCAGCGCACTTGCATAACGGCTGCACGATTTTTCACCATATCGCTCCAGCACGGCCTCATCGCAGCTCAGCTCGATATCACGGTTTGCCAGCACATACATCACCCATACCAGCGGATTCATCCAGTGGACGGTTAGCGCGGCGGCCAACAGCATTTTAAGCGCCGGGTCAAACCGCAGCATATGTACATATTCGTGCTCCAAGGCAAATACCGCTTCCTCGCTGTTCCACCATGAGGGCGCGCCCGGAGCCAAAATGACGGGGCGCAGCACACCGTATGTCATGGGTGATTCCTCTCCGCCGAAAGATTTTACTGTGTAACATCTGCGCAGCGGATGCGCCGAGATCCATTTTCTGACTTCTTCATGCTCCACCGGCAGCGCCTTGCGGAAGCTCCGATAGCCGCGGCGGTAGGTCATGGCGAAAAATATGCCCATAAGCGCGGTGCCAGTCGCCCATACCGCAGTCAGCACAGTCTCCCTGCTCAACGCAGAAACCGCGTGCGCTTCCGCTCGTTCCGCTTTCTGCGGCATGCTTACCGTATCCGATTTCGTGCTGTCAGACTGCTCCGGCTTTACGGCAGCTATTTGGTTCTCACGTTCCGGCGCCGCCGGGACGTTCCTTGTCTCGTTGATTGCCGGAGTCTGATAATTCGCGCGTTCCGGCGATGCGATCTCAATGCCGAACAAAGGTGAAAATGGCACCAGCAGACGAACAAGCACGACCATCCACATGATGACGAACGCGCGTTTCGGCAGCGCGCGCAGCGCAAGCGTCCTGAAAAGTATAACAAAACCAATCAGGATCGCGCCGGATAAACTCATTTGCAACAGATTCATTTGCCTGATTTCGCCTCTATTCGTCCAGCGGCCCGACAATGGAGCGCAGCTTTTCCAACTCATCGGAGGACAGTTTCTTTCTGCCAAGCAGCGCAGCGAACAGCTTATCCGCAGACCCGTCAAAGATCTTGTCGATCAGTCGATCCGTTTCCTCCCGCTGCACGTCCTCTTTGGCAACCAACGCGCGACAAACGAAACCCGGTTCGGAGCGCTCCACTGCTCCCTTTTCGACGCAGCGCTTGATCAGCGTATAAGTCGTGTTCATATTCCAACCGGTCTGTTCCTTCATGACTTCGACAACGCGGGCCGCCCGCACAGGCTGCTCCCGCCAGATCACATTCATCACCTTCAACTCGGCGTCCTGTAGCTTTTTCTCCATACCTGCTCCTTTCTGTTTGGGTGTTTCTTATATTCACAATCCTATTAGTTGTACTACTCTTGTCTTATCACTTTGTCAAGACTGAGGGAATTATTGGTCGATTAGCACAGAATCGTTGCGTACAGTGATTCATATTAACATTTATCTACACAATGTCGGATATTCATTCCTTCCTGCTGTCCCGCTTGCTCCAAACGGGCGTTGATCCCTGATTACAAATCACATAGCGGGCATACGCGCATGCCTACCACACGAGGATGCGGTCGGCAGGCGTGAGATACATCCCGTCCCCCTCACCGGCGCCGTAGGTATCATAGAACGCGTCGAACTGCTGCACCGTCGTGTTGATGCGTAGGTGGCGCAAAGGATGCTCGTTGTAGATCTCGGATCTCTCCCTCATCAGCGTGGTCTGCTGCGCCCACAGCTCCGCGTAAGCGCGGAAGAAGTGGTCAAAGTCGAAGGAGTCTCCGGCGAGCTTGAGCGCGATGGAAAGCCCGCCCATATCCGCGATCGCCTCGCCCTGTACTGTCGAGCCATCGCAGCTCTCATAGGGCAGAGGGCGGATAGCGTCGAAGTAATCCGCCACCCGCTTCGCGCGGCTCAGGAACGCCTCATAGTCTGCCTCGGGCAGCCAGCCGTTGGGGTGTTCGTCCGTTCCGACCTTGTTGCCGTCCTTGTCGTACTGGATGCCAGGCGGGTCGAAGCCGTGGGTTAGCTCATGCCCAACAATCTCGCCCAGCTTCGCAAGCTTTTCCTCCCGCGGCATATCGAGGCGGTAGATGGAATCGTCCACGAAGCCCGCGAGGATGAAGAACTGGTTGAAGCTGCCGTAGTAGAACGCGTTGGTGTAGGTGGTGGCGATCTCCGGGCGCAGGTCGTAGCGCCAGTCCCCTTTCACGCGCTCCTGCCCGGCGAACGCGCCGTTGTGCCGCCTGCTGCTGACGAAGATTTTCGCGTACTCGTCGAGGAAGCAGCCCTCCGGGTCAACGGCGAGGTATCCGCTGTCGATCAGCGTGTCGGGCGCCATGACGCAGAAGGTCATTGCGTCCAGCTTTTCCAGCGCCGCCGCCTTGCCCGCGTCGGACATCCAGTCCTCGCCCTGCAAGATTTCGCGGAACGCGCCGCGGATCTCTTCCGCCAGCGCGGTCAGGTCGGCGCGCACATCGGCGGGGGCAAAGTAGGTCATGTAGGCGTTTTCCTCCGCCACGCCCAGCGTCCCTCTGGGGCTGAGCAGTTCCCGGCGGTAGCCGCGTTCCAGCGTCTCCCTGTCCTCCCCGGTCAGGAAGGTCGCCGCTTCCTCGTCCAAAAAGCCACAGGCGGCCATCGCAGTGTGTGCCAGAACATACGCCTTGAGCTTAGGAAGGTTCTCCTCCGTATACATCCCGTCCAATGTTGGCAGGTATTGCGGGAAGTAGGCGCGAACACTTCCCCCGGTAATATGGTAGGCGTTCAGCAGTCGACGCAGCGGGAAGCGCTTACACATCGCCACCGCCTCGTCAAAGGGCAGGAAATCGCTTTCCTGCTCCCCCTCCGCCAGCCATGCGGCGGCAAGGAGCTGGTCTTCGACCTCGAAGCAGTCCGTGAGAATTTGTTCCACTGTCTCCGCCCCGTACCCAGCTCGGGTCAGGACGTGCTTTGCCTCCTCCTCAAACTCATAGCGAGCGTCTGCCACATCCTCAGCACTGCCATTGTGGAATACGCGGGGTAGCACAGAAAAGCTGTCCTCCGCCAGCTCCGTTGCCCAGTGGGATGTGTCGCTCAGGTCGAGAGTGACGGTGAAATTCAGCATGGTGCAGAATGGGTCTTTTGCCGGGTCGGTGAGGTAGTCCGACAGCTCGGCCAGCGTCCCCACGCCCGCCACCGCATCCAGATACTTCTTCACTGGCTCCACGCCGTCTTCGTTGCGCCTGTCCCAGTTGGACGCGAGGGCGTAATAGTCCCGAAGGCGCTGGACGTCCGCGCCCTGGTACCTCGCCACGTTGTCGAACATATCCTCCCGTCGCGCGGAGACGGCGGCTTCCAGCTCATCGGTGGCGCTGCTGGACTCTCCCGCCGCCGAAACGTGCTCCTCGGACAGCCAGCCATAGTTTGCCGATAGGTAGAAGTCCTCCTTCGTGCCGGGGTCTCCGGTCTGGGCGGCGACGCCAATCACGCTGCCATCCGCCCACTGTCCAGGCTCGACCCACAAAAGCTCCGCCGGGATATCCGTGCCCTCCTGCCGCCGCGCCAGCCCTTCGTTATAACGGTACGACACCACAGTGCCGCCCGCGTCGCGGACAAACAGCTCGGAAATGCCGTCGCCGTCCATGTCGGACAGGGCATAAGCATACCTCTCCGCTGCCACCTTCACGCCAGAGAGGTACATGACCTCTTCCGGGTCGCACGCGTATGACGTCGCCGTCAGCGCGATTGCCCCAGGCAGTGTGCTCTGCTTCAGGGTGTCCGGCCCCGAAGCGGGTGCGGCGCAGCCCGCCAGCAGTCCCGCTGCCAGCGCCAACGCCACCACGCGCTTGTTCGCGGCAATATGATATAGTCTCTTTCTCCGTTCCATGAATAATTCGTCCCTTTCTTTTGCGTCGAATTATCGTTTTTGTGCAGCAACTTTTTCTCCAGAAAGGGCCGGAGCACATCCGTCGCTCGTATATAAGTCGTGTTCATATTCTAACCGGTCTGTTGCTTCATAACTTCGACGACGCGGGCAGCCCGCACAGGCTGTTCCCGCCAGATCACATTCATCACTTTCAACTCGGCGTCCTGTAGCTTTTTTCCATACGATTTCCTTTCTGTGAAGGCACTCCCATATCACTACCCGGATAGTGAAAAAACACTACACCCGTCTTGAAGATTTGTCAATACCCTTTTCCTGAGATTTTTCACTTCCACTTAGCGCTCCCGAAAGCATGCACGGGCTTTTTACAGGACAAACGTGCTTTGTAGCACCTCCTCCAGCGTCGCAAAGCCGGAATGGCTGGTTATGATAGTATGCCAGAAAGACCTTCTGCGTAACATCCTCCGCATCTTGTCTATTCTTGCAAATGTAAAACGCAGCCCTGAATACGTTGAGCTAATACTGCTCCACCGATTGTTGTAGTCTGTAAATAGGGTCTACTGAAAAACGAGCACAAGTCTCGGAAAGCTGAAAAGGCGCAAAAGCCATCAGCAGCCGCAGGTCGTGGGCGTACTTGTTGATCGTGGCAGGGCTGTACTCCCGCTCGGTGAGGGAATCGGCAAAGCGCCGCGCTTCGGCGTCGG
>CAMJGU010000026.1 GCA_946405325.1 uncultured Clostridia bacterium
TCCAACGGCGGCGGCATGTCCGCGCGTCAGGCTGCCATGCAGCAGCAGATCGCCAAGATGCAGGAGGACATGGCGCAGCGTCAGCAGGAAGTGGAGGAGAAGAGCTTCTCCGTCAGCGTCGGCGGCGGCGCGGTCAGCGCCACGGTCAGCGGCAAGAAGCAGCTCACCGCGCTGACCATCAAGCCCGAGGTGCTCGACCCCGAGGACGTGGAGACGCTCCAGGACATGGTGATCTCCGCGGTCAACGAGGCGCTGCATCAGGCGGACGAGGCGATGGAGTCCAGCATGAACGCGCTCACGAGCGCCTTCAACCTCGGCGGACTCAATATTCCGGGGCTGTAAGGCGAAGACGTCCCCCCATAGCACTCCGCTTTCCGCGGAGTGCTTTTTTGTTGACATTTCTGTCCGCCAGTGGTATGATTAGTCATACAATTCATACCGCCGAGGTGAGTACATGAAAGCGCCGAAGGGAAAATACGCGTGGACTGCTACGGTCGGAGAAAAGGGGCAGATCGTCATACCGAAGCAGGCTCGCGAAATATTCGGGATCAGGCCGGGAGATACGCTGCTGCTGCTCGGCGACGAGCGGCGCGGAATCGCCATTCCGCCGAAGGAGGCGTTCTCCGGCTTGTTCGCAGCGATTTTTGAGGAAAAGGACGGTGCCGAAGCTCCATGAAAATTGCTTGGTTCTGTATCCCGGCGCACGGGCACACGAATCCGACGCTTGCCGTGGTTCGGGAATTGACGCTCGCAGGACACCATGTTTTCTATTTTTCCTTTAAGATGTTTCGGGAGAAAATCGAGCAGACCGGAGCCGTATTCATCGGGTGCGATGGATATGACTTTGAAATGGAGGACAAGGAAAACGCGGATCGCGTCGGGAAGGATAAGGCCTTTGCGACGGAGCTTCTCGTGTCTTCCACGCTGGCGCTCGATGAAATGGTCACGGAAAAGATCGGTGAGATCAAGCCGGATATTATCGTTTCGGATTCTGTCGCCTTCTGGGGCAAGCTGGCGGCGATGAAGCACGGAATCCCCTATGTGTCATCTACGACAACATTTGCCTTCAACCGCTATTCGGCACGGTATATGAAGGAGAGTCCCCGGGATATTGCAAAGATGCTGCTTGCCATGCCTCGAATGAAAAAGCAGATGCGTCGGCTCAGAGAAAAAGGCTACCCGGTCAAGAGTCTGCTGGACATCGTTCAAAACGACAACGACACCAACACCATCGTGTACACGTCAAAGTATTTTCAGCCTTGTTCCGACACCTTTTCTGACCGATATCATTTTATCGGGCCCTCCATCCGCCCCGTTCGGGAGCCTCTTCGCAAAACGGCGGAGAAAACCGTGTATATTTCCATGGGAACCGTGAATCAAAACAAGGCGTTCTATCGAAATTGCATCCACGCATTGGGCGCGACAGACTGGCAGGTCATTCTCTCAATGGGCACCAACACAGAGCGTTTTGACCGCTTGCCGGACAACATTCAAATCTATGAGTCCGTCGATCAAATGGCGGCGCTGTCGATTGCCGACGCGTTCATTACGCACTGCGGTATGAATTCCGCTTCCGAAGGGCTGTATTTTAAGGTTCCGCTGGTGCTGTTTCCGCAAACTCCGGAGCAGGGCGCCGTCGCAAACAGAGTGGAGGAGCTTGGCGCCGGTATCCGGTTGAGCTCCATCTCCGAAGAGGATATTGTGCAAGCTCTGAAAAGCGTTTTATACGAGCAGCGCTGCAAAGAGAACGCAGGCAAAATATCCGACAGCTTCCGTTCCTGCGGAGGAGCGGCGGAGGCAAGCACGTTTTTGGAAGAAGTGCTGAGCTCCTCCCGCCAAACCGCGAAACAACAATAGAGCAAAACCCGCAGGGCTTCCGCCCTGCGGGTTTTTCATTTCACATCTTCTCCGGTGCGGTGACACCCAGGATGCCGAGGCCGTTGGCGAGCACACGGCGCGTCGCCTCCGCCAGCGCCAGGCGCACGGCGATCACATCCGCCGCCTCGCCCTTGATGCGGCAGGCGTTGTAGAAGCGGTGGAACGCGCCGGACAGCTCCACCAGATAGCGGTTGATGTAGCTGGGGTCGTAGTCCCGTGCCGCCGTTTTGATCTCCTCCGGGAAGCGGGAGAGCGCCTTGACAAGCTCGCGCTCCTGCGCGCTGTCCGCGAGCGTGATGTCCGCGTCGGCACGGGCGGTATATCCCTCGTCGGCAAGCGTTTTGAGCAGGCTGCAAATGCGCGCGTGGGCGTACTGGACGTAGTAGACCGGGTTTTCGCTGTCCTCGCGGATGGCGAGGTCGAGATCAAACTCCATCTGCGTGTCGGGCTTGGTGTTGAAGTACCAGCGGCAGGCGTCGACAGGAACCTCGTCGAGCAGGTCGGAAAGGGAGATCGCCTTGCCCGTGCGCTTGGACATACGCACCGTCTCGCCGTCGCGCACCAGCTTCACGAGCTGCATCAGCACGATGTCGAGGCGCTCGGAGCCGTCCAGCCCCAGCGCGTCCAGCGAGCCCTTGAGCCGCGCCACGTGGCCGTGGTGGTCGGCGCCCCAGATGTTGATGACCTTATCGAAGCCGCGCACCGCGAACTTGTTGCGGTGGTAGGCAATGTCGGCGGCAAAGTAGGTGTAGAAGCCGTTGGCGCGGCGCAGCACGTCGTCCTTGAGGTCGAGCTTGTCGATGTCCGCGTCCTTCTTGCCCGCCTTGCGCAGGTTCTCGCGCATGATGTCGGCGGTCTTGAGCCACAGCGCGCCGTCCTTCTCATACGTCCAGCCGCGGTCGGAGAGCAGCTTCACCGAGTCGGCGACGTAGCCGCTTTCGTGGAGCGTGGACTCGTAGAACCAGGTATCAAACCGGATGCCGTAGCGCTCGAGGTCGCTCTTCATCTTCGGCAGGTTGTGGTCGAGGCCGAAGCGCGCCATGTCCGCGTGGCGCTCCTCCACGCTCTTGCTCATATAGCTGTCGCCGTGCTCATCGTAAAAGAGCTGCGCGAGTTCCTTGATGTCGTCGCCGTGGTAGCCGTCCTCCGGGAACTCCACCGCGTCCTCGCCCTGAATGATCTGGAAGTAGCGCGCCTCGATGCTCTTGGCAAACTTCTCGATCTGGTTGCCCGCGTCGTTGACGTAGAACTCCCGCTCCACGTCCGCGCCGTTCCAGTCCAGCACCTCCGCCAGCGTGTCGCCGAGGACGCCGCCGCGGGCGTTGCCCATGTGCATCGGGCCGGTGGGGTTGGCGGAGACGAACTCCACCATGTACTTCTTGCCTTTCAGGCCCTCCGAGCGGCCGTAGGACTCCTGCTCGCGCTCCACCGCGGCAAGCACGTCGGCGTACCACTTGTCGCCGAGGCGGAAGTTGAGAAAGCCGGGGCCGGCGATCTCCACGCCCGTGAAGTACGTGCCGTCCAACGCCATCTTGCCCGTCAGCACCTGCGCCACCTCGCGGGGGCTTTTTTTCATCGCCTTCGCTGCGGCAAGGCAGAACGTCGTCGTATAATCGCCGTTGGCGGTATCCTTGGGGATCTCCACATTCACGGGCGTCTCCACGCCCTCCGGCAGCAGCCCCTCGGCCGCCGCAGCGGCGTATGCTTTCTTTGTCAGCTCCGCGATCTGATCTTTCGCGCTTTGGATCATGTTCATCGTGCGTACCTCTGTTCTTTTCACCAAGAATTGACGTTTAACTTTGCTATTTTAGCATATTGCAAAACGGCTGGCAACAGCTTATTATTAGTTATGCAGACTAAAACTTTTTCTGCCGCGAAAGGAACGAACTATGGCTAAGAGAATTGTGATCGCCCTCGGCGGCAACGCGCTGGGCAAGAACCTTCATGAACAGATGGACGCGGTGAACATCACCGCCAAGGCCATCGCCGACCTCATCGAGGAGGGCTACGAGCTGGTCATCGCCCACGGAAACGGCCCGCAGGTGGGCATGATCCAGAACGCCTTCGCCGCCTACCGCCGCGAGGACGAGAGCCGTGACGTGATGCCGCTTTCGATGTGCGTCGCCATGTCGCAGGGCTACATCGGCTACGACCTGCAGAACCTCATCGGCGAGGAGCTGGACCGCCGCGGCACGGGCATGCACATCGCGACCGTGCTGACGCAGGTTGCCGTCGACCCCAACGACCCGGCGTTCAAGCATCCGACCAAGCCCATCGGCGCGTTCATGACCGAGGCGGAGGCGAAGAAGCTCCGCGACGAGAAGGGCATCGACGTGGCGGAGGACGCGGGCCGCGGCTGGCGTCAGGTCGTGGCAAGCCCCAAGCCCACGGAGATCATCGAGATCCACACGGTCAAGGCGCTGCTCGATCAAAAGCACGCGGTCATCGCCGCGGGTGGCGGCGGCATCCCCGTGATCTGGCAGGACAAGTACCATCTGAAGGGCGTACCGGCGGTCATCGACAAGGACTTCGCCTCGGAGTGCCTTGCCGAGCAGCTGGACGCGGATATGCTCATCATCCTCACCGCGGTGGAAAAGGTCGCGATCAACTTCGGCAAGCCCGATCAGAAGGGGCTCGACACTCTGACGCCGGAGGAGGCGCGCAAGTACATCGCCGAGGGGCAGTTCGCCCCCGGCTCCATGCTCCCGAAGGTGGAGGCGGCGGTCAAGTTCGCCGAGTCCAAACCCGGCCGCACGGCGCTCATCACGCTGCTTGAAAAGGCAAAGGACGGCATCGAGGGCAAAACCGGCACAAGAATTCAGGCGTAAGATACAAAAACAGCCATCGCGCCGCGCAAGCGGCGCGATGCTCTTGAGGTGGGATACAACATGGAACAGACGCGCTGGTACAAAGACCGCGTTTTTTATCAAATCTGGCCCCGCAGCTTCAAGGACGGGGACGGCGACGGCGTGGGCGACCTCTACGGCGTCTATGAAAAGCTGGACTACATCCAGTCGCTGGGCTGCGACGGCATCTGGTTCTCGCCGCTCTATCCCTCCCCCGGCGTGGACTGCGGGTACGACATCTCCGACTACACGGACATCGACCCGCTCTACGGCGGCATGGAGGCGTTCCGCAAGGTGTTGGACGGCGCGCATGAACGCGGCATGAAGGTCATCATGGATCTGGTAGTCAACCACACCAGCGACGAGCATGAGTGGTTCCAGAAGTCCCGGCGGCGCATCGAGCCGTACACCGATTATTACATCTGGCGTCCCGCGCTGCCCGGCGGCAAGCTGCCGAACAACTGGGACAGCCAGTTCGAGGGCAAGGCGTGGCAGTGGGACGAGCTGCGGCAGGAGTACTATCTCCACATCTTCGCCGTCAAGCAGCCCGACCTCAACATGGATAACCCGCTCGTGCGCGAGGAGGTCAAGAAGATCCTGCGCTTCTGGCTGGAGCAGGGCGTGGACGGCTTCCGCGAGGACGTGATCACGTTCATCTCCAAGCGCGACGGCCTGCCCAACGACTACTGGATGCCGACCGTCCGCGGCATCTTCCACTACAACCACGGCCCGCGCGTCCACGACTACCTCGCCGAGTTCAAGCGCGACGCGCTCGCCGGTCACGACACGTTCACCATCGGCGAGGCGCCGCTGGTGTCGCCCGGGCGCGCGCTGGACTATGTGGACGAGCGGCGCGGGCAGCTGGACGCCATGATCCAGTTTCAGAGCATGGAGGCGGACTGCTTCATGACCGACTACGTGCCCCTGCCCTTCTCCGCGCGGCGGCTCAAGCGCGCCTTCGACCGCTGGCAGAAGAAGCTGGACGGCAGGGGCTGGAACATGCTCTATCTCGAAAACCACGACCATCCCCGCGTCATCTCCCGCTACGGGAGCGAGAAGTACCGCGTGGAGAGCGGCAAGATGCTCGCCTGCGCGTATCTGTTCCTGAAAGGCACGCCCTTTGTCTATCAGGGGCAGGAGCTCGGCATGGTCAACTGGCGGCCCGACGATCCCGACCTCTACGAGGACGTGCAGACCCGCTGGCACTACGCCCACACGCTCGCGCACATTCTCCCGGACAACGTTCGGCTCAAGTGGTGCCATCGCTCGTCCCGCGACAACGCCCGCACGCCGGTGCAGTGGAGCGCGGAGGCGCACGCGGGCTTCACCACCGGTACGCCGTGGTTCAGCGTCAACGACAACTACCGCACCATCAACGCCGCCGCGCAGGAGGACGATCCCGACTCCCTGCTCAACTTCTACCGCCGCGCCATCCGGCTCCGCAAGGAGCTGCGCGTGATCCGCGACGGCAGCTTCACCGACCACGCGCCGCTCTCCGGCAGCCTCTACGTCTACTCCCGCTCTCTCGGCGGCGAGCGGGTGCTGGTGGTCTGCTCCTTCGTGGAGCGTCCGGTACGCTTTCGCGCGCCCAAGGGCTTTGACCTTTCCCGGGGAACGCTGCTGCTTTCCAACTACGGCGCGGAGCAGTCGGGCAATGGATTTATCACAAAGCCCTACGAGTGCCGAGTCTATCACTTTGCACAAAACAGCTGACCGGCTGAGCCAATAAATAGACTAAAGGATGACGCGGATTTGCTTGACTCTACGTCGTCCTTTTGCTATAATGAGAGGGCTGTGAAATATGTTGAACTAAGGGGGTTTTTGTCATGCAGCCGAATCAGGCGCAGCCCACGCCGCGCGGAAAAATCTGGTGCGTGATCTATACCGACGCGGAGCACGAATGCTTTGAGATCCGCACCATGGCACTGGAAAAGGATGAGCCGGTCACGCTCTATCACAAGGAGTATTCCTCCGGTACGGCGCTGGGTGACTTCCTCGCCGCCGATCTCTCCGTCTGGGAGCAGCTTCGGCCCAAGGTCGCGGAGGCGGTTCAGTCGATCAACGAGGGGCGCTACCTCAAAAAGAGCCTCAACGCCATTTTCTACTGCACGCTGTACTGGCTCAACCAGAGCGCGTTCTTCGCGCCCTTTGCCGCCACGCTCCAGCGCCTGCAGATCACGCAGGGCACGGGCGACCCGCTCTCGCTCGACGCGTGCAACGCGCAGATGGCCTATTATCAGGATCTGCAGGCCTATTTCCGCTCTCTGGTCGATCAGGTCTTCTCCGCGCCGGAGAGTGAGGACGTGGCGAACCGCTACTTCGCGCTCCAGCACCGCTACGGCGAGACCTCCTATCCCTCGTTCGCCTTTGAAGCGGTGAAATACCTGCCGATGCAGCAGGGCGTCAGCGGGCTGTACCCCTACGACCAGTTCCTCGAAGAGGACGAGCGGCACGATTCCCGCACCATCATCACCGAGGTATTGGAGACCGAGGATCCCGCGGCGTTCTCCGAGTTCCTGCTCTACCGCTATTTGCAGGAGAACCTGCACCTGCGCAAGTGCAAGTACTGCGGGCGGCTGTTCGCCACCCACGGCCACACGAAGCTCGAGTACTGTGATCGCCTGATCGAGAACTCCACCAAGACCTGCCGCGAGATGGGCTCGCTGCGGCTCTACGAGGCGCGCAAGATGGAGGATCCCGCCATCCGCGAGTACAAGCGCTCGTACAAGACCCACAACGCCCGCATCCGCTACGGTCTGATGAGCCGGGAGGAGTTCACCGCCTGGTCCATCGAGGCGCGCGCCAAGCGCGACGCCTGCTGCGCCGGTCAACTGCCGCTGGACGACTTCGTCGCCTGGCTCAACAGCGACAAGGCAGAAAAATAAACCGCCGCCCTGTCGCCGCAAGGCGATGGGGCTGCTTCCCACTTGATTATGATTTTAGGAGGCTGCTATGGAAACGAGACCCTTTGTTCCCTGGGAAATGATGAACGCGTTCATGATCGACGTGTTCCAGAAATACGGCGTGCCCGCCGCCGACGCCGCCATCTGCGCGGACGTGCTCTTGGAGAGCGACCGCCGCGGCATCGAGAGCCACGGCTGCAACCGCTTCAAGCCCATCTACCTCGACCGCATCGAGAACGGCACGCTGCTGCCGGTGACGAAGATCGACATTCTCAAGGAGACACCCACCACGGTCGTCATGGACGCCAACAACGGCATGGGCATGGTCGCGAGCCACAGGATGATGGAGATGCTGATCGAAAAGGCAAAGACCTACGGTATGGCAGGCGGCGCGATCTGCAACTCCACCCACTACGGCATCGCGGGCTACTGGACGACGATGGCGGAAAAGGCGGGCATGATTGGCATTTCCGGTACGAACGCGCGTCCCTCGGTCGCGCCGACCTTCGGCGTGGAGCCGATGATGGGCACGAACCCTCTGACCTTCACCATGCCCACCGACGAGGAATTCCCGTTCAACTTTGACTGCGCCACGAGCATCGTCCAGAACGGCAAGATCGAGTTCTACGAGCGCAGCGGCAAGCCGACGCCCGCGGGGCTGGTCGTCACCAAGGACGGCGGCACCATGACCGATTCCGGCGAGATCCTGCGCGAGATGCGCAAGGGCAACTGCGCGCTGCTGTCCATCGGCGGTCTTGGCGAGGAGACCGGCGGCTACAAGGGCTACGGCTTCACCACCATCGTGGAGATTTTGTCCGCGGCGCTGACCGGCGGCCCGTTCATGAAGGAGCTGAGCGGAAAGAACCCCGACGGCAGCAACAAGATGTATCGCCTCGGCCACTTCTTCTTCGTCATCAACCCGGAATTTTTCATGGGTCTCGACACCTTTGAAAAGACCAGCGGCGACATTCTCCGCGGTCTGCGCGCGAGCGAAAAGGCGCCCGGCGCGGAGCGCATCTATACCGCGGGCGAAAAGGAATGGCTCGCGTGGCAGGATCGCAAGGACAAGGGCGTGCCCGTGGGCGAGAGCATCCAGAAGGAGCTCATCGAGCTGCGCGACCGCTTCGCCCTCGACTACAGGTTCCCGTTTGAGGGATAACGGAAAGGAATTTTCATTTTATGGATTACGCAAAGGAATCGCTGCGCCTGCACGGCGAATGGAAGGGCAAGATCGAGGTCGTGTCCACCGTCAAAACCGACACCAAGGACGACCTCTCCCTCGCCTACACCCC
>CAMJGU010000027.1 GCA_946405325.1 uncultured Clostridia bacterium
CCTTGATGACCTTGATCTTCGCGGCAGCGTCGAAGCTGGCGAGAACGACGTCGAAGTCGGTCTTCTCCTCAGCAGCGGGAGCGGCAGCGCCGGCAGCGGGAGCGGCCATCGCGGCAGCGGAAACGCCAAACTCTTCCTCGAGGGCGTGGACGAGCTCGGAGAGCTCCAGAACGGTCAGAGCCTTGATCTCTTCGATCATAGCAGTCACTTTCTCAGACATGGTAAAGTTCCTCCTGATTAGAATTTTGTTTTTGGTTTGAGTGATGTACCGCGATCATTCCGCGGCGGGAGCCTCAGCGGCAGCCTCGGCAGGGGCAGCCTCTTCGGCGGGAGCGGCAGCTTCGCCGCCCTTCTCGGCGATCTGCTTGAGCACGACAGCCAGGCCCGTGATGGGAGCCAGCATGGTGCCGAGCACCTGCGCCTGCAGAACAGGCAGAGCCGGGATCGAAGCGAGGGAGTTGATGGTCGCCATGTCGATGACCTGACCATCCATGAAGCCGCCCTTGATCTCGAACTTGTCGTTCAGCTTCTTCGCGAAGTCAGCGATCACGCGGGCGGGAGCCACGGGGTCACTCGCGATGGCGAGGGACGTGGTACCGTTGAGCTGGTCATCCAGCGCCTCGAGACCGACGTTGTTGAACGCGCGGCGGAGCATGGTGTTCTTGATAACAGCATACTCGACCTCGTTCTCACGGCAGGCCTTGCGGAGCTCGGTGTCCTCAGCCACGGTAATGCCCTTGTAGTCGACGATGACGCCGGCCGCAGCGTTCTTGAGCTTTTCGCTCAAGCTCTCCACGATCGCCTGCTTCTCAGACAGGACTTTTGCGTTAGGCATTCTTGGTTTCACCTCCGTTGGATTTTGTGACGCACACCCGTGCGTCGGGAAGAGGTGCGTTCGAAAAGAAAACTGTCCTCATACCCAAAGGCACGAGGACAGTCTAAAGCAATGTAACTTGCTGTCCTCGGCAGGACTTACGCGGCTGCCCGCACCTGCTGTCTTTGGAACGCTCCGTCATTATATTCAGGCTTTTCCGAAAAGTCAAGCCCAAACAACGTGTTTTTTGCTGTTTTTTACAGCTTGGCAGTCGCCATCTTGACGCCGGGGCCCATGGTGGACGCGACGACGCAGGACTTGATATACTGACCCTTGGCAGCGGCGGGCTTGGCCTTGATGATGGCGCCCATCAGCGCGTCGAAGTTCTCAGCGAGCTTCTCGGGGCCAAAGGAAACCTTGCCGATCGGGCAGTGGATGATGTTGGTCTTGTCGAGACGATACTCGACCTTACCGGCCTTGGACTCTTGGACAGCCTTGGCGACGTCGGGGGTGACGGTGCCCGCCTTCGGGGAGGGCATCAGGCCCTTCGGGCCGAGAACCTTACCGAGACGGCCAACCACGCCCATCATATCCGGGGATGCGATGACAACGTCAAAGTCGAACCAGTTCTCCTTTTGGATCTTCTCCACGAGATCCATCTCGCCGACGTAATCCGCGCCGGCTTCCTTGGCGGCGTCCGCCTTGTCGCCCTTGGCAAAGACAAGTACGCGGGCGGTCTTGCCGGTGCCGTTGGGGAGAACGATCGCGCCGCGAACCTGCTGGTCAGCGTGACGGGAGTCGACGCCCAGACGAACGTGCAGCTCGACGGTCTCGTCGAACTTGGCGGAGGCGGTCTTGCAGATCAGGCCGAAGCCCTCTGCCGGCTCATACTGAGCGTTTCTATCGATCTGCTTCGCAGCATCCTGATACTTTTTACCTCTAAACATATCTGCTTACCTCCCCTCTCAGTCTTCCACCACGACGCCCATGGAGCGCGCGGTGCCGGCGATCATGCTCATGGCAGACTCGAGGCTGCCGGCGTTGAGGTCGCGCATCTTCATCTCGGCGATCTTCTGGATGGACGCCTTGGAGATCTTGGCAACCTTCTCCTTGTTGGGCACGCCGGACGCCTTCTCGATGTTGCACTCCTTCTTGATGAGGACAGCCGCGGGAGGGGTCTTGGTGATGAAGCTGAAGGAACGGTCGGCGTACACGGTGATGACGACGGGGATGATGAGGCCCATGTCATTCTTGGTGCGCTCGTTGAATTCCTTGGTGAACGCCGCGATGTTGATACCGTGCTGACCGAGCGCGGGGCCGACAGGGGGCGCGGGAGTTGCTTTGCCTGCAGGGATCTGCAGTTTCACGAAACCGACTACTTTCTGTGCCATAACGTATGGCCTCCTTTTATCAATGTGGTAACGAGCGAGGCGCGGCTTTTCGCGTCTCTCCCACTTTGCCGGAGCATATCCGGCTCATCGCAGTTAGCGATATACGCGGGGTTATTTGTCTACGACTTCCACCTGATCGAGCTCGAGCTCAACCGGCGTTTCGCGCCCGAACATGGACACGACCACGCAGACCTTGTTTTTCTCGGCGTCGATCTCGTCGACCGTTCCGATGAACGTCGCGAGCGGCCCGTCGGTGATCTTGACCTGATCGCCGACATTGTAGAGCACGACGATCTCGTGCTTCTCCATGCCGAGGGCCTGAACCTCCTCCTCCGTGAGAGGAATGGGGTTGTTGGCGGAACCGACAAAGCCGGTCACACCACGGATATTGCGGATCAAGTGCCAGGTGTCGTCCGTCATGATCATCTTCACGAGCACATAGCCCGGGAAAACCTTGCGCTCGACTTCCTTCGTCTTGCCCTCCTCCGTCACCTCGGTGACGTTCTCCATCGGGATCTGGATGTCCAGGATCTTGTCCTCCAGATGGCGGTTGGCGACGAACTTTTCGATCGCAGTCTTGACGGCGTTCTCATAACCGGAGTAGGTATGGGCAACATACCATTTTGCGCTCTCAGCCATGATCTGCCCTTTCTCAGCCCGCGAGGCCGATCAGCAGACGCACTGCCGAAACGGCGGCATAGTCGAAGACCCAGATGCACACGCCGACCACGAGGGAGAACATCAGCACGGTGCCGGTGTCCTTCAACGTCTTCTTGGGCGCGGGCCAAACGACCTTTTTGAGTTCGCTTTTCATTTCACGGAACCACTTGCCGCGGTCCTTCTTTTCCTTCTTTTCTTCTGCCATGACTCTACAACCTTTCGCTTACTTCGTTTCGCTGTGGACGGTATGCTTTCTGCAGAAGGGACAATACTTGTTCAGTTCCAGCTTGTCCGGGGTGTTCTTCTTGTTCTTGATCGTGTTGTAGTTTCTCTGCTTGCACTCGTTGCATCTCAGAGTGATCTTCACGCGCATAACGGCACCTCCTTAATTTGACTGCCTCCCTGCGTAGATTGAAGAGGTTGCCTCCCGTGCGCAAGAAAAGCGAAAATTGCGCACAAAAAGAAAGCCCTCTTTCACAGGTAAGAGAGACTATACCACAAGTCTCCCCAAAAGGTCAAGCCTTTTTTCAGGTTTTTTGAAAGAAAAAAGCGGCTCGTCACGAGCCGCTCTCCATCTTCGCTTCCAGCTGTTCCAACGCCGCACGCGCCGCGTTCTGCTCCGCTTCCTTTTTGCTGTGTCCGGTGCCTGTGCCCGCGACCTCGTCGCCCAGCATGACCGCGATCGTAAAGGTCTTGGCATGATCCGGGCCGGTCTCGTCCGTCAGGCGGTAGCGCAGCACGTTGTTCGGCGTCCGCTGCACCAGCTCCTGCAGCGCGGTCTTATAGTCGCGGCGCTGGCGGACAAAGGTTGCCTCCGCCGCGCCGTCGAGCAGCATACGGTGGATCAGCGCCGACACCGGCTCGATGCCGCCGTCGAGGTACATCGCCGCCATGACCGCCTCCGTGGCGTCCGCCAGGATCGACGGACGCTCCCGTCCGCCGCCGGCCTCCTCGCCGTGACCGAGGCACAAAAAGCGCCCCAAGTCCAGCCGCTGCGCCACCTCGTACAGGCTCTCCTCGCACACCAGGCGCGCGCGGATGCGGGTCAGATCGCCCTCCGGCGCGTCGGGATGCTTCTCAAAGAGGTACTCCGCGGTCACGAAGCCCAGCACGCTGTCTCCCAAAAACTCCAGCCGCTCGTTGCTGACTGCCTCCTCCCCGCGATGCTCGTTCGCGTAAGAGCTGTGGCGCAGCGCCTCGCGCAGCAGGTCGGTATTCTTAAACCGGTAGCCCAGCGCTTCCTCCAATGCCTGCATGGTTCCCTCTCCTTTTCTTCCAAAACAAACGATGCCCCGCGCAGGCAGGGCATCGTTTCCTATCAGTTCAACTTACCGCTCAAGAACTTCACACAGTCGCCCACCGTCTTGAGCTGTGCCAGATCATCCTCTTCGATCTCATCGAGCTCGAACTCCTCTTCCATGGCCATCACCAGCTCCACCAGATCGACGGAGTCGGCGCCGAGGTCATCCGTAAACGAGCTCCCCATCGTGATCTCGTCCTGATCGATCGCAAATTGCTCCGCGATCAATTCCTGCAGCTTGCTGAAAATTTCTTCCGGGGTCATAGTTCTCTCCTCCTGAGAAACGTAGCGCTCATTGCGCTGATTTCGCTTACAGGAATCCTACAACAAAGGCTATTCGCTGTCAAGAGGCTTTTCCGCAAAAATTGTCGCGGGGCGGTCACTCGGCTTTCTCGTTCCGATCCAGCCGCATTTTGTCGATGTCCCGGGCGATATCGTCCGCAATGCCGCTGCGCGCGACCTCGACGGCCTGGCGCACCGCGTTGCAGAACGCGACCTCGTTGGACGAGCCGTGCGCCTTGATGACCGGCCTGGAGATGCCGAGCAGCGCCGTGCCGCCGACCTCGTTGGGATCGAGCGTCTTTTTGAACTCCTTCAATCCGCCCTTTAGGAGCAGCGCCGCGACCTTGGTGCCGACACTCTTGAGCAGCATCCCCTTGAGCATGCCGCTCATCAGCTTGCCCGCGCCCTCGATACTCTTGAGCATCACGTTGCCGGAGAAGCCGTCCGCCACGATGACGTCGCACTGGCCCAGCATCGCCTCCTTGGCCTCCACGTTGCCCGTGAAGACCAACTCGCCGCGCTCGCCCGCTTCCTTGAGCTTCTGATACGTCTCCTTGCGGAGCGTGTCGCCCTTTTCCTCCTCCACGCCGATGTTCAGCAGGCCCACGCGAGGCTTGTCCACACCCAGCACCTTGGAGGCATAGTAGCTGCCGAGGTACGCGAATTGCAGCAGGTACTCCACCGTGCACTCCGCGTTGGCGCCGCAATCCAGCAGTACCGCGCGTCCGTTGGCGGTGGGGATCGTGGGCGCGAGCGCCGCGCGGCGCAAGCCGCGGATGCGCTTGACCACCAGCGTCGCGCCCGCGAGCAGCGCGCCGGTGCTGCCGGCGGAAACAAAGCCGTCGGCTTCGCCGTTCTTCACGAGATTGAGACCCACCGTCAGGGACGAATCAGGCTTTTTCTTGAACGCCGTGGCGGGATCGTCCGCGATCTCCACCACCTCGGTGGCGTTCTGGATCGTGATACCCGCGGGCAGGGTCGGCCAGCCGATCTCCCGCAGCACGCTCTGGATCGCACTCTCCTGTCCGACGAGAACGATCTCCACGTCGGGATATTTCTCCCGCGCCAGCAGCGCGCCCTTGACCGGTGCCTGCGGCGCGAAATCGCCGCCCATAGCGTCGATGGCAATTTTCATAGCTCGTTCTCCTTGATGTCAGAAAGGATCTCGTCGTGCAGGGAGTCGATGATCTCCAGCGAACGCTTCGAAAGCTCCGCGTTCTTGTTGCGCTTGCCCTTGACGCGGTAGCCCAGCGGCGGAATGATGCCGAAGTTGACGTTCATCGGCTGGAACTCCGTCACGCTGCCGTTGCTGACGTACAGCCCCAGCGCGCCGATGGCGGTCTCCTGCGGGAAGTCCACGGGTGCTTTCCCCTCCAGCCGCCGCGCCAGCTCCACGCCCACGAGGAAACCGGACGCCGCGGACTCCACGTAGCCCTCCACGCCGGTCATCTGCCCCGCAAACGCGATGCGCGGGTCGGCGATGAGCCGATAGTAGCGGTCCAGCAGCCGCGGGGAATCAAGGTATGTATTGCGGTGCATGACGCCGTAGCGCACGAACTCCGCGTTTTTGAGGGCGGGAATCATCGAAAAGACGCGTTTCTGCTCCGGAAAGCGCAGATGCGTCTGGAAGCCCACGAGGTTGTAGACGCTGCCCTCGGAATTATCGCGGCGCAGCTGTACCACGGCATAGGGCTCCTTCCCCGTCTTGGGATCTTTGAGTCCGCGCGGCTTGAGCGGGCCATAGCAGAGCGTGTCGCGCCCGCGGCGCGCCATGACCTCGACGGGCATGCAGCCCTCGAACACATTCTTATCCTCAAAGCCGTGCACCGGCGCTTCCTCCGCCGTGGTCAAGGCTTCCCAGAAGGCGAGGTACTCTGCCTCGGTCATCGGGCAGTTTACATAATCCGCCGTCCCCTTGTCGTAGCGGGAGGCGAACCAGGCGCTGTCCATGTCGACGCTCTCAAAGGTCACCAGCGGCGCCGCGGCGTCAAAGAAGTGCAGGGTATGCGGACGCTCTGCGGCCGCGCTGTTTTGATCCGCCGCGTCATCCCCGCCGCCGATCTTGCGCACGATGGCGTCCGCCAGCGCATCGCTCGTCAGCGGGCCGGAGGCGACGACGACGATCCCCTCCGCGGGGATCTCCGTCACCTCGCCGTCCACGACGGTGATATTGGGATGGCTGCGCACGCGCTCAGTGACGAGCCGCGCAAAGCCGTGGCGGTCAACGGCGAGCGCTCCGCCCGCCTCCACGCGGGTCTCGTCCGCGCAGCGAAGGATCAGCGAGCCGAGACGGCGCATCTCCTCCTTGAGGAGGCCCACCGCGTTTTCCAGCTGGTCCGAGCGCAGGGAGTTGGAGCAGCAAAGCTCCGCAAAATTGTCGGTTTCATGGGCGGGCGTGCGCTTTTGCGGCTTCATCTCCCGCAGCGTTACGGACACGCCGCGCTGCGCCAGCTGCCACGCGCACTCGCTGCCCGCGAGGCCCGCCCCGATCACTGTTACCTGATTGCTCATTTGTCCTCAAAATCATCCGCATTGACGGTCACCGCTTTGGTTTTCGTCGTCGTTTTCTTGGTGGCTGTCGTCTTTTTCGCGGCGGTCTTCTTCGTGGTGGTTTTCTTCGCCGCCGTCTTGGTTGTGGCCTTTTTCGCCGCCGTCTTCCTGGCGGCGGGCTTCTCTTCCGCCTTTTCCTCGGTCGCGGCAGCCGCCGCGGCCTTGCGCGTGTAGCCGCGCTTGTCCTCGGGCACGAAGTTCGCGCACTCGGGATTGATGCAGTAGGGGCGCTTGTAGCCCTTGCCGGACTTCTTGAACATCGTGTGGCCGCAGACCGGGCAGTCGTCCTTCACCGGCACGTCAAAGGTCGTGAACTCGCACGCCTTCGCCGGATCCTTGCTGCCGCGGAACTCGCAGGCATAGTAGGTGTACTGCTTGTTGGTCTTTTTGCTCACGCCGGTGCGCTTCATGAGCCGTCCGCCGCACAGCGGGCAGCGGCCCGGCATCTCGATGACCAGCGGCTTGGTGAACGTGCACTCGGGATAGCCCGGGCAGGCAAGGAATCTGCCGAAGCGTCCGGACTTCACCACCATGTTGCGTCCGCAGACGTCGCACTTTTCCTCGCTGACCTCGTCGGGCACCTTCAGGTGCTGCCCCTCCAGATCCTCCTCGGCCTTTTTCAGCTCGGCGGAAAACTCGCCGTAAAAGCTGCGCAGAATGTCCTTCCACGGAGTTTTTCCTTCTTCGACGGCGTCCAGCGTTTCCTCCATGCGGGCGGTGAACTTGGTGTCCACGATGTCGGGGAACTTGTCCTCCATCAGGCCCGTCACCACCGTGCCGAGCGGCGTGGGGCGCAGGTACTTGCCCTCCTTGACCACATACTCGCGGTCGAGGATGGTGGAGACCGTGGGGGCGTAGGTGGACGGGCGGCCGATGCCGTTTTGCTCCATGGCGCGGATCAGCGTCGCGTCGGTGTAGCGCACAGGGGGCTGGGTGAAGTGCTGCTCTGGGGTAAAGCCGTCCAGCTCCAGGGTCTGGCCTTCGGTGAGCGGCGGCAGCTTGATCGCTTTCTCCTCCCGCTCGTCGTCGCGGGATTCCTCATAGAGCGCGGTGTAGCCCGAAAACTTGAGATCGCTGGCGCTCGCGCGGAACTCGTGGCCGTTCGCCTCGATCTCCACGCTGATGCTGTCGTAGACCGCGTTCGCCATCTGGCTCGCGAGGAAGCGGCTCCAGATCAGGCGGTACAGGCGGTACTGCTCGCCGGTGAGGCTCGCCTTGACGCGCTCCGGCGTCAGCTCGACGCTGGAGGGGCGGATCGCCTCATGCGCGTCCTGTGCGCCCGCCTTGGCGCGGAAGCGCCGCGTCGTCGCGGGATAGTAGTCCTTGCCGTAGCGGCCGAGGATAAACTCCTTGGCGGCGGCGAGCGCCTCCTCGGAGATGCGCAGCGAGTCGGTACGCATGTAGGTGATGAGACCGACGGTACCCTCGCCCTCAACGTCCACGCCCTCATAGAGCTGCTGCGCGATCGCCATGGTGCGGCGCGGCGTCATGTTCAGCTTGCGGGACGCCTCCTGCTGGAGCGTCGAGGTGGTGAACGGCGGCGAGGGGGAGCGCTGCTTGTCCGCGCGCTTGATGGTCTTGACGCGGAACGCGGCGCTCTTGGTGTCCTCGATGATGGCGTCGATCGCCTCGCGGGAATCCGGCTCCGCCTTCTTGCCGTCCTTGCCGTAGTAGTGGGCGAGGAAGGGCTTGCTCTGCGGCGCGTCCCGCAGCGCCGCCTCCAGCGTCCAATATTCCTCAGGCTTGAACGCCTCGATCTCCTTCTCGCGGTCGTCCACCATGCGCATGGCGACGGACTGCACGCGCCCCGCGGACAGGCCGCGGCGCACCTTTTTCCACAGCAGCGGCGAGAGCTGATAGCCCACGATGCGGTCGAGGATGCGGCGCGCCTGCTGGGCGTCCACCAGATCC